>JBAUTA010000242.1:0-3370 GCA_049581985.1 Kovacikia sp. | reverse complement strand
CTCCAGGTCATCCTGATTCATGACATTCTTGAGTACAAAGTTCGGTGGACTGCTCACTAATCGCAGAGATGACGAACCTCCTCCGGAGACGCGATATCGCGAGTCTGGTTAAGGGTAGGATTGTTCTGTAAATAGTCACGCCCCCAATCACAACCCTGTCCTAAAAGGGTGTCTAAATTATCACGGTTCTCTACGTCCCACAGGATTACAGTACTGTCATAACTAGCGGAAGCAAGGGTTTTCCCATCGGGACTAAAGCTCACATTGTGAATCGCTTTGTTATGTCCCCTTAAGGTGGCAACTAACGTGCCGTCGAGCTTCCAAAGTTTTAGCGTTTTGTCATCGCTCGAAGAGGCAATCATTCCGCCATCGGGACTGAAACTTACTCCTAGAGCCTTATCCGTATGACCTGCAAATGTTCGAACTAACGAACCATCTTTGGCACTCCAGAGTTTGATGGTTCGATCCCAACTGGCTGAAACAATGAGTTGGTCATCAGGGCTGAAGTCAACCTTGTGAACCCAGTTGGTATGACCTATAAATGTCTTTAGCAGCTTGCCGTCTTCAACTCTCCAAAGTTTGACTGTTCTATCATGGCTGGCAGAAACAAGCAGCTTCCCATCGTGACTAAACCTCACATTGTGAACCACATCCATATGTCCTTGGAGGGTTTTGAGTACGTCTCCATTAAGATTCCAGAGCTTGATAGAGCCATCATTGCTAGTGGAAGCCAGCATTTTGCCGTCAGGGCTGAAACTTACCCCATAGACTTTGCCGCTATGCCCCATGAACGTTTTTAGCAGATGACCATCCTCAACCCGCCAAAGCTTTAGTGCTCTATCCCAACTGGCAGAGGCGATCGTTTTACCATCTGGGCTGAAACTAATCCCATGCACCACATCGGTATGCCCTACGAGGGTTTTGAGTAAGGCTCCAGCGCGGCTCCAGAGTTTGACGGTTTTATCATGGCTGGCAGAGGCAACGATCTTACCATCCGGGCTAAAGGTGGCATCTGTCACCTCGTCGGAGTGCCCCTGAAGTGTATGTACCCAAATGCTATCCCGTTTCCAAAGTTTAATCGTGCCATCTTCGCTAGCAGAGGCAATGGTTTGACCGTCAGGACTAAATGCTAAACCAAGGATGCCTTCGGTATATCCCTGAAATGTATGCAGCAATATGGCATCTTTGCTCCAAAGCCGTACCATCGTATCACCACCGCCTGAGGCAATAACTTTGCCGTCGGGACTGAAAATGGCATGATAAACGACTCCCTCCTGGAACAAATGGGCAAGCTCCTCACCATCTTTGCTCCAGAATTTAATATTGCCATCATCACTGGTAGTTACAAGTTTCTGACCATCAGGACTGAAACCAACCCTCAGAACCGCCCTGTTCGATACTTTCACGGTTCTAATCAGAGAGCCGTCTAGTTTCCAAAGTTTGATTGTTCCATCCAGACTGGCAGAAGCGAGGGTTTGTCCATCAGGGCTGAAATTAACACCGTAAACCTCTCCATCATGTCCTTTGACAGTTTTTATCAATCTGCCATCTAGTGTCCAAAATTTAATAGTTCCATCAGCACTGGCAGAAGCAAGAACTTGGCCATCACGGCTGAAATTGACCCGATAAACCGCACTCGCGTGTCCAGGGATGGTTTTGAGTAGAGTTCCGTCTAAGCTCCAGAGTTGGATAGTTCCATCAGCATTTGCACAAGCAAGGGTTTGTCCATCGCGACTGAAACTCACGTTATAAACGATCGCAGCATTATGAGCTTTAAGGGTTTTTAGCAGTTTGCCGTGGGGATCCCAAAGTTTAACCGTGCCATCAGCACTGGCAGAAACAAGGGTTTGGCCATTACGGTTAAAGCTAATACTATTCACCGCACCCTTGTGCCCTTCTAGAGTGTTGCTTTCCCGAATTCCGTATACAGCATCTTGTAAAGCGGTGAGGGCTTGACGCTCAACTTCAGGTTCAAAGTGCATCCAACGAACTCGTTGCAATTTCCTGCCGGAGCTGAGGCTAGCTATCAAAGCACCAAATCCTTGATCCGAACCAGAAAGCGACTCCGATTGCCGGCTCGTGGAAATGATCAACTGCTTTTCCGCTTCAATCCACTGAGTTCCCGCAAACAAGGCGATTGCTGTAATCAAGGCGAAGACCAGCATGAAACCAGCCATCATTCGGCGACGTTGACGATCGCGCCATTCCTGACTGCGCCGAATGAACTTCTCCTCTCTTGAACTAAACCCATGCAAAACTTGCTGAAACGTTTCGTCTTCTTTAAGCTCCAGGGCATTTGCTAACATAGAACCGCGCAGCAGATCGTCATTCGATTTCGTCTGTTTCCACCGCCTCCATTGATCGCTGATCCGGTTTCGATCAGCAATTGCTTTCCGGTTTCTTTGAATTAAGTCTCTGAGTAAAGTCCAGGAGGTCAGTAGAACCTCATGAGCGATTTCAACGGTTGATTCTTGAGATTGAGCAGGACGATTACTGACCAATAAATTTTCGTTGATTAATTGAGTTAGCGCTCTCTGCTCCAGTTCATCGCCAAACTCTGATCGATTAGCTCGTCTGCGAATTGGTTTCCACTCTGTCCCCGCCGCTTCATCGCCCCCAATCTCTACTAGCTTCAGGAAAATTCGCTGCGCTGCTAATTGCTCTACCTCCGACAAGGCACCGTAGATCTGCTCGACTCGTTGTTGCAGTGCCCCTCGTACCCCACCTAATTGGTGATACGTGCTGATATTGAGCGTCCGGGTCTGAATCACACCATCTTGGGCCTCTGTCTCCCACAGGCGGTCGAGGGTGTATTGCAACAACGGTAGACAACCCGCCTGCCCCTGCACCTCCGTAATAATTTCTTCCACCAATCCCGTTCCAAATACCACCCCATGATGGGCTGCAGGCTGTTCGATCACCAACCGCAACTCATCAGGCTGCATCTGAGTAATCAACGGTCGATGCTTTTCGGTGATTCTGGCCAGTAGATTCGCTGGAGCCAGATCGAGTTGATCCAAAAAGTCCGCTCGCATCGTCGCCACAATCCTGATGTGGGGATCACTGACTCGCTCCCTATTCAGCTTCACCAGGCTGGTGATGAAGCGATCGCGGCTCTGCCCTTCGCTGACCGTAAACAGTTCCTCAAACTGGTCAATGAAAATCAACCAGAATGACTCCGGTGGCTTCAACGTCTTCACCACCTGGCTCAATGTCTCTGCTTTCCCCGCTTTTGCCACCTGTGCCTGAGACTGGCTATAACCCCGACTCAGTAAACTGCCATAGAGCGACTCAAAGGGATCGCGATCGGGCGTGAACATCAAACTAACAAAATGCTTGCCCCACTTTTGCTGGAGCCAGGGAATCAGTC
>JBAUTA010000241.1:0-5956 GCA_049581985.1 Kovacikia sp. | reverse complement strand
AGGCACAACCTTAACTCTCAGGAAACTTATATTTGTCCGATCTGTCGCCATGGGCAAATATCCTCTTTGGCTCTGATGGATGCGTTTGCGTGTGGGTTTTGCCGTCATATTTTTACGGTTAACCTGCAAGAGCAATCAATTCGTGTAGAAGATAGTTCCCAGCCGATGACCTGGCGCTGGAATGGGCGAACCTGGCAATCAGCGAACCAGTTAGACGCAGATCTCACGTTGGTCATCTGGCTTGTTGGAGTTTCCCTGGTAATCTTCCCTCCCGGCTTGATCTGGCTTTCCTCCCACACGTTTCCACCCATGCCAGGAAGCATCTGGTACTGGTTTCCTTCAGTTTGGGTGGGTCTTTCCTTCTGTTTGCATTTTCTGTTCGTCGCCTGGTTGCTCGCAGAACACTACCAGTTTTCTGTTTATATTTCCTGTAAGGTCAGGTTGCAGGATTGGCTGGGGAGGCGGTGAGGGGCAAGGTATTCGCTTCTAATTACTTGCCAGGGATGATTTGCCACAAATTACTTGTCACGGGTTATTTGTCACCGGAGGCTTCTAGCCGTTTGATGAGTTGACTGATTTGGGTAATATCGGCTTTGGTTGTTTTGGGTTGTTTTTTTAACCAGCCGATCGCAGCTGAAGAGTCTTTTTGAGCTGCAATCAGCAAGGCTCCCCAGGTTTTGGCTTCCCGTTGGTTAGGGTTTATTTGAAGGGTCGCTTCCACTCGGTTTTGGATCTGACCGGAATCCGCTCGTAAGAGGGCAACTGTCTCCAGGCTATTGTCTGGGCTAGCTTTGAAGAGATACAAGGCCCGATTCCAGCGTCCGTCGATTAAGTTGGCTAATATTTGCTGATTCGGGCTTGCCCAGGACTGGTCTGCCTGGGCTTGGGTGATCTGGGCATGGAGCTGCACTAAATCCATCTGGGCCTGGGCTGCGGCAGACCACTGTCCACTTTTTCCCTGGTTCTCCTGCTTGCAAGACTGGAGCCACTGCCAGGCAGTTGACCACAGACCATTGCGTGCAAGTAACAATGCTTTGTTGTAGTTTGGCTCACTGAGCACCGGGTCTACCAGGGAGATCGGCTCTAGCTGGATAGGCTCAGGTAGAAAGTTGCGAGGTTTTACCTGATACACCCTGAACTGTGGCTCCATGCCCATGGTTTGGTCAACCACCAGTTCGGGGATTTTGTTGCCGGATATTTCCTGCCAGAGGGGCATTTGACCGTTGGTGCTGCTCCATTCCAGCATCAGGCTGAGATAGAGGCGATCGGGATTGTAGTGAATAATTTGCCCGTAGGCGACCGTTTCATCTCGACGGGACCATAGCCCGGTCAAATTGAGCCAAACACCCTGGGCGGGAACCTTATCTTCAAACCGTTTCAGCGTTGTGAGGGGGAGGGCGCGGGCCGTTCCCTGACTGGTCGATTGGGCATTCACCAGGGGGGCAATCACAAAAGATTCGGGGGGACCGGCGATCGCCAGTTGCTTCACCAATTGAAATAGAGCAGGGGAGTTTCCTTTCTGAACCTGCATCGGCATTGCTTGATAAAGCCGGAGTTCCACAATATTTGCGGCCTCCTTGGAAGCCTGGGCGGGCTGTACCAGCAAGGGAATCAGCACATCGGATACGGTCGATTGACCATCCAGAAAACTTTTATTTTTCCCTAGAGGCAAAGGTTCCCCCGGAATCCTGCCAGTTTGTCGAATTCCGGCCTGGATTGCCTGAAGTGTCTGTGGTGATTGCGACCCAGGTACGGAAACAGGAACCCAATTCGGGATTAATCGATTTAGCCAGGTCATCGCCTGCGGATTAACTATCAGGTTTACCGCCATCCAGCCACTACCGCCGATGCCCCCTGCGGCAATTAGCAATGCCCCGATCGTCCATCCCATTCTCTGGTGCGATCGATGTTGAGCGCACTCTCCCTTACTAAGGGGTGAAGCGGTTTGATTCCCAGAACTGGATTTCCAGGTTTTGGGTCCCTGTTTCGAGGGCCGAAGCCCAGTATGGCGATGACCAATTCTCATCTAAGACCGCTTAGAGACAACGTTGATAGACCTGTCTCACTGTAGCTGCATTCTTAATCTTTGCCACAAAATATTCAGATAGTTATGTCACAAGTAGCTGGGCGTAATCAAACTAAAAATGGCAAAGGGAGTGGAGGGGGTTTCACCTCCTGCACCCCGTCCTAACTAATAGGGCTAATACCAATCAAATATGAAGACGCGCCAAAACAAGCACCCCCTATAGTCCCCCTTGGTAAGGGGGACGGCGACAGCCGGGGGTCAAATAAGATGCAGCTTTATATAAAAACGGTCTAAGGCTATAGCAAGCGAACACAATAATCGTGGTGGGGCGAAACGGCAGGTTGGAATCTCTGCCTGGGACAAACTCCCCCATCCCCCGCTGCAACTCTGATTCTCTAAATGGCTATCAAGTCATTATCCTGGATATATAGCGGTTCTTCCCTGGATAAAGTACAAGGGGTGAAGATCTGTGCCCCCTGTCAGGGGTTTCACCCGCTATATCCACCTGCAAACCGGAGTGCGAGGAACGATGACCACTCAATCGGAGGTTATCAAACAAAGTGACTTGCTCAACCAGTTAGTGCTCAACCGAGACACGATGGAAGAACTGGGACGAATCGAAATCCTCTGGATGTATATACCATCCAACCGGGTGCTGGGATTTGTCTCTAAATCGGGTTTTTTGGGGGCAAAGAAATTGGCGTTCAAGCTGGCTCAGGTATCTGCACTGGGGGCAAACGGCGTTTTAATTACGGCTAAGCCAGAGGAAACTAATGCTGAAAAAGTCAGCAAGCTTGAGACGTTGATTCATTGCGAAGTGTGGAGTGACTCTGGTGAAAAGGTTGGCAAAATCATTAACTATATTTTCAATCTGAAAACGGGAGAGATCTCTAAATATCTATTTGTTTCCAGCGGTTTAGGAGGGGTGACAGGAGAAATTTATGAACTGGCTCCTACTCAAATTCTAAGCCTCGGACGCAGGCGGGTCTTGGTGCCAGATTATGCCATCCATAGTTTCTCGATTTATCGAGAAGGGATCAAGCAAAAGCTGACAAAAGCCGGGGAGTTCTTAATGGAAGAGAAAACCCAGGTGACGGAGGAACTAAGAACGCTGACAAAGCGCGCCCAGAAAACGACTGAACAGGCAAAAGGACGGTTGCTGAGTCTGACTGAACAACTTAAAGACCGTGCCCAATCGTTTGCTCAACAAGCAAGGGAGACGGCCCAAACCTTTAATGAACAACTACAGGAAGAAGCTCAAATCCTGGCTGAGCAGGCGCGGGAGCGGAGCCAAAACCTGGCTGAACAGGTAAAGGAGCAAAGCCAAAACCTGAGTGAACAGGTTGAGGATGGAATCCAAACCCTGACTGTACAGGCGCGGGAAATTTTTGATTCAGACGATGATGATCAATGGGAATCACCCTCCAGATCAAAGCCTGAAGAGGATCCGGAGGACTATTTCGATGCCCTTTTCCAGGAAGAAGAGGAGGTTTCAGCGCCCCCCCCTCCTCCCATGCCTGCATCGGCGGCGATCGCAACCCCGGTAACAGGCAGCAGCCAAGAGGCAGCAGCCAGGCGGCAGTCGATGACTCAACCGGAGGCGATCGCAGACGACCCGCTTGACCCCTGGAATACCCCACCCGATAGTTTTTCTGAATCTTTGCCGCAATCAGCGATTAAGGAAGACCTGTTTGGTTCTCCCTGGGAAGAGGATGAGAAAACCGAGCCATCCCCTCCCTTAGAACCATCCCCGCCTGCCCCTGAGGCAGTAAAATCTCCCCCCCTCCCTGACGAAACGGATGACGAACTGGATGATGAACCGTGGGTTTAGGGGAAAGGGGAGTTAAATGATGTCCTTGGAAGATATGTCCTTGAAAGATTTTTATCTTTCACCCCTTGCCCTCTTCCCCTCTCTCTCACCCTTCCGTCTGCTATCTCTAACCTCTTTCCATCTGCCAATTAATGACTCAAGTTGTTGCAACGTTTTATCAATTTGTTAGACTGCCGGACTTCTCCGAGAAGCAATTGCCTTTGTTAGCTTGCTGCAACGATCTCCAGATTAAGGGAACGGTTTTGCTGGCAGCGGAGGGCATTAATGGCACGATCGCAGGATCCCGTGAGGCGATCGATACCGTCCTCTCGTTTCTTCGTTCTGATCCACGACTGGCGGATTTGGAGCATAAAGAGTCCTATGCAGAGGTGCCCCCCTTTGACCGGATGAAGGTGCGGCTAAAACGGGAAATCGTCACGTTGGGGATGCCTGAAGTGAATCCGAATGATCAGGTTGGTATCTATGTTGAGCCCCAGAATTGGAATGCGCTGATTTCCGATCCTGAAGTCACTGTCATCGATACCCGCAACGATTATGAAGTGGGGATTGGCACCTTCAAAGGTGCGAAAAATCCAGGTACTGATTCGTTCCGCCAGTTTCCAGAGTATGTCCAAAACCACCTGAACCCCAATCAACATCAGAAAGTTGCTCTATTTTGTACGGGTGGCATTCGTTGTGAAAAAGCCTCTTCATTGCTTAAGGCACAGGGGTTTCAGGAGGTTTACCAGCTCAAGGGCGGTGTTCTCAAGTATTTAGAACAGGTTCCCCTAGGGGAAAGCCTGTGGCAGGGAGAATGTTTTGTGTTTGATCAGCGGGTTGCGGTGCGTCATGGTTTGGAGCCAGGGAGCCACGACATGTGCCGTAGTTGTGGACATCCCATCTCTGAGGAAGATAAGACTTCTCCCCATTACGAACCAGGCATTGTTTGTCCCTATTGTTTTGAGACACTTACAACCGAGAAACGCCAGCGCCAGGAAGAACGACAACGTCAGCTCGAACAGCATCCGATCGCCTCAAATCCCGATTTTCCCCAGACCTGAAACCCCCTGTAAACCCAGGAAACTTTTGTCCGGAACGCCCCCCCGCTGCTGCTGCTTATGAATGACGCCTACCTGCTTACCAACCGGGGGAGGAATTTTCTAAATTACATCAGCAAAGGTTCGTTCTACGTTGCGGAAGTACCAGATTCCAGTCACCAACACTAGCAGCACCAACGCTAGAGATAGGAGAAATCCCGGTAGATATAAGCTAAAGTTGCCCCCCAGGATTGCCCAGCGAAAGCCATCAATTACCCCGACCATGGGGTTAAGTGAGTAAAGCAACCGCCAGTGTTCTGGCACAATGTTGCTCTGAAAGCCAACGGGCGAAATATACGTCCCCAGCTGCACAATAAACGGCACGATGTAACGAAAATCTCGATATTTTACGTTCAGCGCTGCCAGCCATAGCCCTGCCCCCATTGATGCGACAAAGGCGATCGCAATAAACAGCGGGAGCACCACAATCCGCCAACTGGGGACAAAGTTGTACCATGCCATCAGCCCTAACAGAATCATTCCTGCAACTAAAAAGTCCACAAAACTGACAACTACTGAACTCAGCGGCACGATCAATCGGGGGAAGTAGACCTTGGAAAGCAAATTAGCATTGCCGATCAAACTATTGCTGCACTCAGATAGGGCATTCGAAAAAAACTGCCAGGGCAACATTGCCGAAAACACCAGAATTGGGTAAGGGACCCCTCCCGAAGGCAGTTTTGCCAGTGCCCCAAAGACGACCGAAAATACCAGCATCGTTAAGAATGGTCGGATCAGTGCCCAAGCAATGCCGATCGCGGTTTGCTTATAGCGCACTAGAATGTCACGCCAGGACAGAAAGTACAGCAATTCCCGGTAGCGCCACAGGTCTTTCCAGTATTGGCGTTCGGCCCGACCTGCTTCAATAATTAACTCGGTTTGAGCGGAATGGCTCATCATTGCTCGACCTCTGGTGAACTAAGTAGGTAGCTCTAATTAATTGTAAGAAGGGGAGTGGGGGCTGCGCCCCCAGGCAGGGGGTTCCACCCCCTCCACCCCCAAACTCATCTTTTATTTAATTGC
>JBAUTA010000240.1:0-3698 GCA_049581985.1 Kovacikia sp. | reverse complement strand
CGGGGATGTGCTTTTGATCGAAGCCTGGGGGAACAATAATTTCGAGACTCCCCGCCATCGAAATTTTGAGAGAAACATGCTTCGCCCGACGGCTTTCGCGGACCGTATAATTTGGCAACATCACAATTCACTAACTCGCTCTGGCACGCAACCATTATCGCCTGGATGATTTCAGGATAGTTTTCAGGATATTTTCCTGGGAGTGCTCCTGGGAGTGCTGCCCGCACCCCCCAAAAAACTGGCTCCCTTTTTCCATTTGACACTTCCATTAATGCACTGAACAGCACTAATTGGACAAAACCTTCTAGACTTAATACGAAATCTGTCCTCCAACGCTGAGCATTATGAGTTTTTCCTCAGCCCTTGTCACCTCAACCCAAAACGTTACTGTGCGTCCAGCGATCGTTGAGGATGTCGATTGGGCAGCTCCTCTATTATTTGACACAGGTCCTGCCCTGTTCAGCTATGTTTTTGCCTCTCCCTCAGAACAAGCCTGCGAGATTCTGAAGCAAGCATTTGTCTATCCTCACCATGCTTTTAGTTACGAGCATACCCAAGTCATTGAAGTCTCAGGCCGACCCGCTGGGCTGAGCATTGGCTATTCTGGCACCTTAAAGCGGCAGGCAGATGAAAAGGTGCAAATGGTTATGGCACGCATTTTGCCCTTACGCAAATTGCCCAAGATCCTGGTCAACCTGGCCGATCTAACCCGCATTAAACAGGATGTATCTACTGAGGAATATTACATTCTAGGTCTCAGCATCCTGCCAGAGTTTCGTAGACAAGGATTAGCAAGCTATCTTTTGCACCAAGCTGAAATCCAGGCTCAGGCCCATACGTGCCCTGCTATTTGTTTAGATGTCACCTACACCAACCTCTCTGCCAAATCTCTCTTTGAGCAGATGAATTATCGCGTTATTTGTAGTAAGAGCACTCCCCGGTTTGAACAGATGACTCGGTCTGGTGGCATCCACCGTATGATCAAAAACTTAACATAAGCCAAGAAAAGCGGATAGCCCGCATTACATCAGGCTCTTCCAGGTAAGTAGGCGTAATTAATTATAAGAAGGGGTAGTTGGGGGGAATGCTCCCAAGTAGAGGGCTTTGCCTCCTCCATACCCAAAATCATCCTTAGCTTAATTGCACCCAGCTATTTATCTTTGCAGAATCGGCAAATAGGTGAAGCGAAAGGTATATCTGGCCTCAAAGTCCTGGTATTCCTTACTTTTTGTCGATCGCCAATGGTTAAGTAACGATTTAAACTCAGTTATAATTCCTCAACCTTTATACTTCGAAATAAACCTGGCGCTCTTTATATTTCTGTAATCAACCCTGGTTGGCAACTATTACGTATTACAGAAGATAAGCCAGTCATGAATTCCACGGAAAAACACCAGAAATTTGTAGAAAGAATTAAGGGCAAGGTAATACTAAGTTCGTATTACATCCTGTAAACCAGGAGAACCTTCTGCAAACTGGTCTAATAGCTGAAAACCTTTCCCAAAAGCCCCTTTAGATAAAAAACCAGTCAACCGAAAAGTAACAATGCTTTGCATGATTTCCCTGATCAAGGGAAGGGAAAAGACAGGGAAGCAACAAAAACTGTAAATTTATCCAACAAAGTTTCACCTTCCCTAAGTGCTTTCCCTATACTATGAAATCATCCCGATCCCGTAAGCGGGGATCGCTAGAAAGCATTCTGTTTAACTCAATTATTTACTACATCGGAGGCAGTGGCATGGCATTATCTCAGAGCCAGAGCTTTAGAAGATTCTATTACCTATTAATGCTCAAAAGCTTTTTAATTTGGGTGTTCACATTGGCCGTTTGCTTGCTGGTGATAGGGTTTCCCCTGGTTATTCTAATGGTTACGATCGGTTCTTTACTCGCAGTTGTGTTGCAGTCTGTTATGCCGATTAGTGCTGTTTTAGTTGTTGCTGGCACGATTATTGGACTTAATCTCCTGGCAGTGATGTTGGCAGCAGCAGCTCTCACGCTAAAGGGCATTCACCCGCAAGAGGTAAGCTGGCTACGTTGGCTCCACGGTGATGATGACCCACGACATACTTCTGTTTACGCTGCCTGCCCATTGACTTGTGAACTCAGACGTTAAATTGACTCCCCCCCTTTTTACAAAAGGACCCGGCTACGACCGGGTTTTTTTATTGCCGTAACCTATCCCAGCCTTCCCATTCAGGCTAAGAGTCTCCTGCTAGGATAGGGAAGGTTTTCTTGGGGAATTTTCTTCAAGCAAAGCTGAGGGCAGGCAGTGTGATTCAGATTTCGCAGGATGGGTGGCGGTGTTGAAAAGCGGGATGCATCGGAACAAGGGTTCAAGCATCCTGCCCGCTGCCCATCTCCGCAATCATTAATGCCGGATGGTGGCGTTGTGTAACCTTTGCTGGCGTCCGGGGTTCTGCGTCAACGCAACCTGGATGTAGTTTTTATTCCAGGGAAAACTTTGTTCGGTGACCGTCTACTATCAATCCCCTTAGTTGTTAACGAATTCCTCTGATGCAGCAGCGATCTATCCCAGTCAGTATTATTCTGGGAACCCGACCGGAAGCCATTAAATTAGCTCCCGTGATTCAGAAATTTAAGACTTCCTCAGATTTTGATACTCAGGTGATTCTGACGGGGCAACATCGGGAGATGGTTGATCAGGTCATGCAGTTATTTGACCTGGCAGCCGATCGGGATCTCGCCATCATGCAGCCCAAGCAGACCTTGACCGATATTACCTGTTGGAGTCTGCGGGGCTTAGAAGACTTGTTTCAAAAGCTTCAACCCCGACTGGTGCTGGTCCAAGGAGACACCACAACCGCATTCGCGGCGACTCTGGCGGCATTCTACCAAAAGATACCGGTCGGGCATGTCGAAGCTGGGCTGCGAACCGATGATATCTATAATCCTTATCCTGAAGAAGCCAATCGACGGCTAATTTCTCAACTCACCCAACTGCATTTTGCCCCGACGGATCTCTCGGTTAAGCATTTACAAAACTCTGGCGTTTTGGGTGAGATTCACCAAACCGGCAACACGGTGATTGATGCGTTGCTAGCGGTTGCAGCACGTAATCCAGGCTGTGAAGTGCCGGGTTTAGATTGGGATAAATATCGCGTTATCCTATCAACCGTTCACCGTCGTGAAAACTGGGGCAAACCGCTAGAAAACATTGCTCAGGGTTTTTTGCAAATCTTAAATAAATTTCCCGATACGGCGTTGCTGCTGCCCCTGCACCGAAACCCTACCGTTCGAGAACCCTTAAAAGCAATTCTTGGTCCACACCCCAGAGCATTTCTGATCGAACCGCTGGATTATACGGATCTGGTAGGTGCCATCCAGCGGTCTTACCTGTTACTCACCGACTCCGGGGGGTTGCAGGAGGAAGCACCCAGTCTGGGAAAACCTGTTCTGGTTTTGCGGGAAACAACTGAACGCCCGGAGGCCGTCGTGGCGGGCACGGCCAGGCTAATCGGCACCGACCCCGATCGCATTTTTTCAACCACTGCTGAACTTTTAAGTAACACGATCGCCTATCAAGACATGGCAACAGCCGTTAATCCCTTTGGTGATGGCCATGCCGCCGATCGCATCCTGCGCATTGTGGAAACCTACTTCCAGGGAAAATAGGAAGTAGAGAACCGGGAGTCGGCAAGAACGTTGAAGCTTGAGTGCCCCAAAGAGACTAAATACCC
>JBAUTA010000239.1:0-23780 GCA_049581985.1 Kovacikia sp. | reverse complement strand
CAAGGTTGCAGGTGCTCACGTTAAGGAAATGCTCAAAGATGAGCAAATTGCTTGCACGAACTACGCCTATGAATACGGCATCGATCGCCCTGATGTCGTCAATTGGAAGTGGCCCTACTAGTTGATTCATACGGTAAAGGGAATGCAGACAAAAGTTTAATTCCCTTTACCGTAATTTGTGATCCAGAAGTCTGTGAGTGAACTAACTGTTTTTAAGACTGAAGGAGAATTTTCTGTGAAAAGTTACACCGTTTCAACGCGACCATTTTCTGATCAGGAACCTGGCACATCGGGACTTCGTAAGTCCGTTCCAGTTTTCCAACAACCCCACTATTTGGAAAATTTCATTCAGTCCATCTTCAACAGTTTGGAGGACTATCAAGGCCAAACCCTAGTACTGGGTGGGGATGGACGTTACTACAACCGAGAAGCCATTCAAATCATTTTAAAAATGGCAGCGGCCAATGGATTTGGACGAATTAAAGTAGGACAACATGGCATTCTTTCGACTCCAGCAACGTCCTGCATAATCCGCAAATATCACACGTTCGGTGGCATCATTCTCTCTGCCAGCCATAACCCAGGTGGACCGAATGCAGATTTTGGTGTGAAGTACAACATCAGCAACGGTGGACCTGCCCCTGAAAAGGTGACGGAGGCTATTTTTGCTCAGACTAAGGTGATTGATGCGTACCAGATTATAGAAGCTCCAGATGTAGATATTGACACCTTGGGAGAATCCCAGTTGGGTGACATGGTAGTGGAAGTGATTGATTCAGTCAGGGACTATGCAGAAATGATGGAGTCCCTATTTGATTTCGATCGCATCTACAAGCTTTTGACCTCTGGAAGCTTTCGTATGTGCATGGATGCCCTCCATGCCGTCACTGGTCCCTATGCCCGGCAAATTTTTGAGGAGCAATTAGGCGCTCCCCCTGGAACGGTTCAAAATGGTGTGCCCTTAGAAGACTTTGGCGGCGGTCATCCTGACCCCAATCTGGTCTATGCCCATGATCTGGTTGAAATTATGTTTGGCGCTCATGCACCGGATTTGGGTGCTGCTTCTGATGGAGATGGTGATCGCAACATGATTTTGGGTCGTCAGTTTTTCGTCAATCCTAGCGATAGCCTTGCGGTGCTGGCAGCCAACGCCACCCTGGTTCCTGCATACAAAGATGGGTTAGCAGGAATTGCCCGGTCAATGCCCACCAGTCAGGCAGCTGATCGGGTGGCGGCAAAACTCGGAATTGATTGCTACGAAACTCCCACAGGCTGGAAATTTTTTGGCAATTTAATGGATGCTGGAAAAGTTACCCTCTGCGGTGAAGAAAGCTTTGGCACAGGGTCTAACCATATCCGTGAAAAAGATGGGCTGTGGGCAGTCCTCTTCTGGTTAAACATACTGGCAGTACGTCAACAATCGGTTGAGCAAATCGTTCAGGAACATTGGCAGACCTATGGACGCAATTATTATTCGCGTCATGATTATGAGGCCGTAGACAGCGATCGCGCCCATACCCTGATGGAGAATTTGCATAAACTTATGCCCAATTTAAAGGGACAAGTGTTTGGGCGTTACGAAGTTGAATACAGCGATGACTTCAGCTATACCGATCCAATCGATGGCAGCATTAGTCAGCATCAAGGCGTTCGCGTTGGCTTTACCGATGGCTCTCGTATAGTCTTCCGTCTGTCAGGCACGGGCACCCACGGAGCAACCTTGAGACTGTATCTGGAAAGCTTTGAACCGGAGGTTGCCAGGCAAACGCTGGACCCACAAATTGCATTGAAAGACTTGATTGTGATTGCGGATAAATTGGCTCATATCCACGAACTGACGGGCATGGAAAAACCAACCGTCATTACTTGATTGAGCAGGCCATAGGAAAGACGGGTGCTTTTTAATGTTCTAATTAACTAATTCTGGTGAAACTTATGAACACAACTATTCAGACCATTCATGCCAGAGAAATTCTGGACTCTCGGGGTAATCCGACGGTTGAAGTTGATGTTGTTCTAGCAAACAACAGCAAAGGACGGGCGGCAGTCCCCTCTGGTGCGTCTACGGGGAGTCGGGAAGCTCTCGAACTACGGGATGGTGACTCCAGTCACTATGGGGGCAAGGGCGTTCTAAAGGCGGTGGCAAACGTCAATGGGCCGATCGCTAATCTCCTGAAGGGAACCGATGCTACGGACCAGGCAACCGTTGATCAGAAAATGCTGAATCTGGACGGCACTGAATATAAAAGTAAGCTGGGCGCGAATGCCATTTTGGGCGTTTCAATGGCAGTTGCCCGTGCGGCAGCAGCTTCCAAAGATCAACCCCTTTATTTATACCTCGGCGGTCCTGAAGCAACTCTGCTCCCTGTACCCTGTTTCAACATTCTGAATGGCGGTGTTCATGCAGACAACAGCGTAGACTTTCAAGAATTCATGATTGCGCCAATCGGCGCACCCACCTTTTCCGATGCGTTGCGCATGGGAGCAGACGTCTACCATGCGCTCAAATCGATTCTAAAGCAAAAAGGCTATAGCACCGGAGTTGGTGACGAGGGCGGATTTGCACCCGACCTGAAGGCGAATGTGGAAGCCATTGAACTGATTCTGGAAGGGATTGAGAAAGCCGGACTGAAACCGGGACAGCAAATTGCGATCGCCCTCGACCCTGCGGTGACCGAACTCCATCAAGAAGACGGCACGTACCTGTTCTTCAAGTCGGATCAGAGTCGTAAAACTTCAGCGGAGATGATTGCCCTATGGGAAAGTTGGGTTAACCAATTTCCGATTATTTCCATTGAAGATGGCTTGAGCGAAAGCGATTGGGACGGTTGGAAATTGCTGACGAAGCGATTGGGCGATCGCATCCAGTTAGTGGGTGATGATGCCTTTGTCACCAATCCCAAGATCATCAAACAGGCGATCGCAGACGGTGTGGGTAACTCTTCTCTGATTAAGGTCAACCAAATTGGCTCTGTCACCGAAACCCTCAACGCTATCAATGACTCTAAAGCGGGCAACTACACCTGCATGGTCAGCCATCGCTCTGGCGAAACGCCCGATGACTTCATTGCGGATTTGGTTGTGGCAACTGGAGTGGGTCAAATTAAATCCGGTGCACCCTGCCGGGGAGAGCGTCTGGCGAAATATAACCAGTTACTTCGCATAGAAGAAGAACTGGGAAACAGGGCGCAATACGCAGGTATGTCAGCCTTTAAGGCAAAGCAACCGATTGCCTGATCCTGTCACCACAAAAACTGTAAGAGGAAAATTATTACAACCCCATCCTGAAAGAAATAATTGAGAGGTTACAAGCATGAATGTTGGCGAATTGAAATTTAAAGTATCGGAAGATGTTAAAGCACTGATCCCCGAGCCAAAGTTGAAATTAATGATCCAGGCGTTTAAGCAACTTGACTCGAACCAGGATGGCAAAATTGGACTTGATGAATTCCTTGATTTTTCCTTGGCGGAAAAGAAAGCTCATTTGATTAAGGTGTTTGAAGCTGAGGATACTGATAAGGATGGTTTCATCGAGTTTGAAGAGTATGTTACTGCCACTGAACCGTACTTCAGTATTTTAAAAAAGTTCCGTGAATTAGACCTTGACCAGAACGGGCTTCTTTCCATTGAGGAAGCCCTTGATATTGCTGACCGACTTGTCTTGCCTCTCAGTACCAAACAAGTTCAAACCATCATGCATGAAGTTGATCGCGATGGTGATGGACAAATTACCTACTACGAATATCTAGGGGTGATTACTCATATCGGGTTCCAGTAATTATCGCTACCCCCGTTATGCCAATTTGATAAATAAATGCATCCTAATCTAGCCCCCCAGTCCCCCAAGATACCCTACGGGTAGGCCGTAGGCCATGCGAAGCAGTCGCACTTCGTGCGTCTACGGGGGAGAAGCAACCTTAGCGTATTCAAAAAGCAAAAGGGTATTACATCTATGACTCCTTCAATTATTCCCTTATCTACCAATAGAGAGAAAATTCAAGGTCAGGTTAAATCTCTTTTCCCAACCCTAGATAAAATTCCAGATGAATTCCGAATTCAAACTCCTGTTCATCAACGGGAGTATCTGGTTAACGGAGAACTGCGTCACTGGGATGGCGAAGTTGAAGAGGTGATTTCTCCGATTCACATCCAAACCGATGGAGGATTGGTTCCTGCTAGGGTTGGGTATTTTCCCTTGCTCTCCGAGCAGGAGTCCTTAGAAGCCTTGAACGCTGCTACTACCGCCTACAATCGGGGGCGCGGGGTGTGGCCCACTCTGTCTGTTGGAAAACGGATTGAGCATGTGCAAGACTTTGCCTTCCGCATGAAAGAAACGCGGAATGAGGTGGTTAAGCTCCTCATGTGGGAAATCGGCAAGTCCCTTAAGGACTCGCAAAAGGAATTTGACCGTACCCTTGGTTATATCGAAGACACGATTAATGCCTTGAAGGATCTGGATCGCCTATCGTCCCGGTTTGAACTTGTAGAAGGGGTGATTGGACAAATCCGTCGGGCCCCGCTTGGGGTGGTGCTGTGTATGGGACCGTCTAACTACCCCTTGAACGAAACCTTCACTACGCTGATCCCGGCATTAATTATGGGGAATACCGTCGTGGTCAAAACTCCCCGACCCGGCACATTACCGTTGTACCCTTTGCTGGAAGCCTTTCGAGATGCGTTTCCGCCAGGAGTTGTGAATATCGTCTATGGTTCTGGTCGCACTGTTACACCGCCCCTGATGGCATCTGGAGTGGTGGATGCATTTGCCTTCATTGGTTCCAGTCGGGCCGCCGATAATCTGGAGAAGCAGCATCCCAAGCCCCATAGATTGCGATCCATTCTGGGTTTAGAGGCAAAAAATCCCGCCATTATCTTGCCTGATGCCAACCTCGATTTGACAGTCCAGGAATGTATTCTGGGGACGCTGTCTTACAACGGGCAACGATGTACCGCCTTGAAAATTCTGTTTGTGCATCGTCAGATTGCCACAACATTTTTAGAGCGATTTACGGTGGCTGTAAACTCCCTGAAATTCGGGATGCCCTGGGAGGAGGGAGTTAAGCTGACACCGCTGGCCGAACCAGGTAAGCCTGAATACTTGATGGGATTGGTGGAAGATGCCAAGAAATTCGGCGCAGAAGTGGTAAACAACGGCGGTGGAACGGTCAACAAAACGTTCTTTTACCCTGCAGTGGTCTATCCTGTCTCTGCTCAAATGCGCCTTTACCACGAAGAACAGTTTGGTCCGGTGATTCCTGTCATGCCCTATGACGATCTGGAAACCCCGATCGACTACATCGTCCATTCTAACTATGGTCAGCAGGTCAGCATTTTTGGCCAAGATACCGAAGCGATCGCCGAATTGATTGATCCCTTAGTCAATCAAGTTTGTCGAGTCAACATCAACAGTCAGTGCCAACGGGGACCAGACACCTTCCCCTTTACGGGTCGGAAAGATTCTGCTGAAGGCACCCTGTCGGTAAGTGATGCGTTGCGGTCATTCTCGATACGAACACTGGTTGCCGCTAAAGAAAACGACTTAAATAAATCTTTGTTTACTCAAATCGTTAAAGAACGCAAATCTAATTTTTTATCAACCGACTTCATCCTCTGAGTTGCAATTTTTTTCCCTTTGCGTACCTACTGCTAATTAAGGAGGTTTGTATGAATACTAGGGAACTCTGACCATATTGCTGTTAGCGAAACATTGCTTAATACTCCACATCCTTGAAATTTCGTTGTTACTGAGCAATAAGCGATTAGGCTTTGTAATTTGATCAACAACAGAATAAAGGTTTCAAATGTTAAGAAATAATTCGCCCACCGTATCGGCAATGCTACGAAAATAGGCCCTACTACCTCAGTCGGGAGGCATCTTTCAAGAAGCTGTCTTAAACAAACCTTTAATTAGTTAATCTAGGGTCGAACCAATAGACTTTATGCTCCATTTCAATTTTTCCCTTTGCACACTTACTGCGAATTAAGGGGGTTTGTATGAATACTAGGGAACTCTGGCAACGTTACGAGGACTGGCTTTATTACCACGAAGGTTTAGACGTGTATCTAGACGTGAGCCGGATGCGGTTTGATGATGCACTCGTTGATACGCTGAAGCCTAAGTTTGAGAAGGCGTTTAAGGATATGGAAGCTCTGGAGGGAGGCGCGATCGCCAATCCCGACGAAAACCGCATGGTTGGTCACTACTGGCTGCGCGATCCCGATCGTGCGCCCTCGCCGTTAAGAAAGGAAATCGTAGACACGCTGAATGAGATCGAAGCCTTTGCCCAAAAGGTGCATAACGGAACGATTCACCCCCCTGAAGCCCCCAAATTTACCGATATTCTTTCGATCGGCATTGGTGGTTCTGCGTTAGGTCCAGAATTCGTGTCGGAGGCATTGGCTCCCGACTTCCCCCCCATGGAAATTCACTTTATCGACAACACCGATCCGGCAGGGATCGATCGCATGCTGAACCGCCTGAAAGATCGGCTCAAAAGTACCCTGATCATTATTACCAGCAAATCCGGTGGCACGCCTGAAACTCGGAACGGCATGCTGGAGGTGAAACACGCCTATGAACAGCAGGGCTTAAATTTCCCGTCACACGCGGTCGCCATCACTATTCCGGGCAGCAAAATGGACGAGCTGGAACGGATGGAGGGCTGGTTAGCCGAGTTTCCCATGTTTGATTGGGTAGGAGGGCGCACCTCAGAAATGTCAGCGGTGGGGCTGTTATCAGCGTCCCTGCTGGGTATTGACATTCGATCCTTGTTGGCAGGCGCAAAGGAAATGGATGAGGCAACTCGTGTGCCTGACATCAAGCGCAATCCTGCCGCTCTATTGGCCCTTGCCTGGTACTACGCCGGAAATGGCAAAGGCGAGAAAGATATGGTGATGCTGCCTTACAAAGACAGCCTGTTGTTGTTCTCGCGGTATCTGCAACAGTTGGTGATGGAGTCTCTGGGCAAAGAGAAAGACCTGGACGGCAACATTGTTCATCAGGGCCTCGCGGTTTACGGCAACAAAGGATCCACGGACCAGCACGCCTACGTTCAACAACTGCGGGAAGGGGTGCCAAACTTCTTTGCCACCTTCATTGAAGTCCTCGAAGACCGGGAGGGGGCGTCGATCGAAGTTGAACCAGAAGCGACGTCAGGGGATTTTCTCTCCGGCTTTTTGCAGGGAACGCGACAGGCACTATATGAAAATCATCGGGACTCGATTACGGTCACCATTCCGCAAGTCAATCCTCGCATCGTTGGAGCTTTGATCGCTCTGTATGAGCGAGCTGTTGGTTTGTATGCTTCTCTGGTCAATGTCAACGCCTATCACCAACCAGGAGTGGAGGCTGGTAAGAAAGCGGCTGCATCAATATTGAATTTACAGCGACAGGTTCTGGCAACGCTGAAAATTGCCGCTCAACCCTTGGAATTAGCGACGCTGGCAGAAAAAGCGGGAGCAGCTGACGAGATTGAAACTGTTTACAAAATCGTGCGTCATCTGGCAGCCAACCATCGGGGAATCAACGTGCAGGGGGATCTCGTCAAGCCCTCTAGTCTGACCGTCTCAATCCATTGAACTTAGCCATCCAGAGCATTCTCCGTGGGAAATATCTATGTTTGAAACCCTATTTACGTTGAATCCCAGTGTTGAAACTAAAGTCACTATCCGTCCTCGCAAAGGCGTCATTATTGGGGCTGGGCAGGTTGGGATGGCCTGTGCCTACGCAATGATTATCCAGAACTGCTTTGATGAGTTGATTCTTCAAGATATTCAGACGGAGCGGGTTCAGGGAGAAGTCATGGATCTGATGCATGGCATTCCCTTTGTTGAACCTGTTGATATTAAAACCGGAACCCTTGCCGATGCAGGGCAGAATGCCGATCTAATCATTATTACGGCTGGAGCCAGCCAGAAGCCGGGAGAGAGCAGACTGGATTTGGTTGGGCGCAACGTTGCCATCTTTAAAGGCTTGATTGCTGATGTGGTCAAATATTGCCCCAATGCCACCCTGCTGATTGTGAGCAATCCGGTAGACATCATGACCTATGTGACCCTGAAGCTCTCTGGATTTCCCTCTGCCAGGGTAATTGGCTCGGGAACAGTGCTCGACTCTGCCCGCTTTCGTACCTTGCTGGCAGAGAAGATGGGGATTGATCCACGGAGTGTTCATGCCTACATCATCGGTGAACATGGCGACAGCGAAGTGCCTGTCTGGAGCAAGGTGAATGTTGCCGGAATGCCCCTCTATAACGGCAAAGGTAGCCCAGCAATAGACAACGCTGAACTGCAGAAAATTTTTGAGCGCGTTAAAAACGCTGCCTACGAAATTATCAAACTCAAAGGATACACTTCCTACGCGATCGGACTGGCAACGACTGATATTGTCCAAGCCATTCTTCGCAGTCAGGAGCGCATCCTTACGGTCAGCTCCCTTGTGAATGATTTCTACGGCATTCACGATGTCTGTCTCAGCCTCCCCTCTGTCGTGAATGAAAAAGGCGTCATTAAGACTGTCAACCTTACCCTCAACGACACGGAACAACAACAGCTCATTCATTCCGCACAGGTCCTACGGGACATTTTTGACCAGCTAAAGCTCTAGTGTCATCAAATTTTTTTGGGACGAAATACCGGATGAATGACTCTGTACTTAAACCCAAAACCACTCAAATATCTCATTGTTAACAGGTAATTGTTTTTTGTAACCAAAAGGAGAACACAATCATGGTGAAGACCGTACCCAATATTCAAATTGAAGACGATCGCACAGGGACTAATGTCGAAACCCTTAAGCGGGCCTTTTTGGATAACCTCTTCTATATCCAGGCAAAGTTTCCTAAGATTGCCACCAGAAATGACTATTACATGGCGTTGGCCTACACGGTGCGCGATCGTCTGCTCAATCGCTGGCTGAATACTACGCAGACCTACCTGGAAAAAGCACCCCGTACCGTAGCCTACCTGTCTGCCGAATTTCTGATGGGTCCTCACCTGGGCAATAACCTGATCAACCTGGGGCTTTACGACGGGGTGAAGCAGGCGATGGAGGAATTGGGACTCAACCTGACCGACCTGCTGGAACAAGAAGAAGAGCCTGGATTGGGGAATGGCGGTCTCGGACGCCTAGCTGCCTGCTACATCGACTCTCTGGCAACGCTGGAAATCCCGGCGATCGGCTACGGTATTCGCTATGAATACGGCATTTTTGACCAGGATATCAAAGATGGTTGGCAGGTTGAAATCACGGACAAGTGGTTGCTTTATGGCAATCCCTGGGAAGTTGCCCGCCCAGAGGCAGCGCTGGAAGTTAAGTTTGGCGGGCGCTCCGAAGCGTACACGGATGTGGATGGTTGCTATCGGGTCCGCTGGGTTCCCGGTAGGGTGGTGAAAGGGGTTCCCTACGATACGCCCATCCTCGGTTTTCAGACGAACACCGCCAATACCCTGCGGCTTTGGAAATCAGAGGCACCGGAGTCCTTTGATTTTGAAGCATCCAACAAAGGCGATTACTTCGGGGCCGTTCACGAGAAGAGCGAGTGTGAAAATATTACGAAAGTCCTCTATCCCAATGATGAATCTTATCAGGGGAAGCAACTGAGACTGGAACAGCAGTACTTCTTTGTGTCCTGTTCTTTGCAGGACATGATTCGCATGATGAAGATGCAAAATATCGCTCTGGAACGGTTCCACGAACACTATGCGATTCAGTTGAACGACACCCATCCAACCATTGGCGTAGCTGAATTGATGCGGCTCTTAATCGACGAGTATAGATTTGATTGGGATAAAGCCTGGGAGATTACCAGTAAAACTTTTGCCTACACCAATCATACGTTGTTACCAGAAGCCCTGGAACGTTGGGCCTTGGATATTTTTGGGAGTTTGTTGCCCCGTCATTTGGAGCTCATTTACGAAATCAATCAACGTTTCTTGGATGAAGTTCGCATTAAGTTTCCGGATGATTTCGATCGCATCCGTCGCATGTCCATCATTGACGAGAGTGGTGAGCGGTATGTTCGCATGGCGCACCTCGCCTGTGTCGGAAGTTTTGCCATCAACGGGGTGGCCGAACTGCATAGTGAACTGCTCAAACAAACCACGCTGCACGACTTCTTTGAGATGTATCCAGAGAAGTTTACCAACGTCACCAATGGGGTTACGCCTCGTCGGTTCATAGTACTGAGTAACCCTCGACTGGCCAACCTGATCACGAACAAAATTGGGGACGGCTGGATTAAAAACCTGGATGAACTGCGGAAATTGGAGAGCTTTGTGGAGGATGCAAAGTTCCGCAAGGAATTTCGTCAGGTCAAGCAGGCGGTGAAACAGGACCTGGCAGATTATATTCGGACAAACTACAGCATTGAAGTTGATCCCAACTCGCTGTTTGACATTCAGGTGAAGCGCCTTCATGAATACAAACGGCAACATCTGAATGCCCTCTTCATCATCGCGCTGTATAACCGGATTAAGGCAAATCCCGACTTGGAGGTTACGCCGCGCACCTTCCTTTTTGGCGGCAAAGCGGCTCCCGGTTACTACATGGCGAAGCTGATCATTAAACTAATCAATTCGATCGCAGATGTCGTGAACAGTGACCCGGATATGCGTGGTCGTCTCAAAGTCGTGTTTCTGAAGGATTACAACGTTAGGTTTGCCCAGCGTGTTTACCCCGCTGCTGACCTCTCCGAGCAAATTTCCACTGCTGGCAAGGAAGCCTCTGGCACAGGAAATATGAAGTTCTCCATGAACGGTGCGCTTACCATTGGCACCCTTGATGGAGCTAACCTCGAAATCCGGGAGGCAGTCGGAGCCGATAATTTCTTCCTGTTTGGGTTGACGGCTGAAGAAGTTCTTGCCAAGAAGGCGGCTGGTTACAATCCCTGGGATTTCTACAACAGCAATCCAGAACTGAAGCGGGTGATCGATCGCATCTCTTCAGGCTACTTCTCCCACGGCGATCCGAATCTATTTAAGCCCCTGCTGGATTCTTTGCTGTATCGCGACGATTATATGCTCTTGGCGGACTTCCAATCCTATCTTGAATGTCAGGATCGGGTAAGTCAGGCATACCGCGACCAGGATCACTGGACGCGGATGTCGATTTTGAATGTTGCGCGGATGGGTAAATTCTCCAGCGATCGCTCCATTCGTGATTATCTCCAGAACATCTGGAAAACACCTCCCGTAAAAGTGGAAGTACCTGAATACAGCCAATCAACCGTCAATTTGAAGCTGACTTTCTAGCCATAGGAGCATGAATAATGACACTTAAAGTTGGGATTAATGGCTTTGGTCGCATCGGACGGTTGGTGGCTCGCATCGCCATGGATCATCCCGAAGTGGAACTGGTGGGTATCAATGACCTGGTTCCCGCCGATAACCTGGCCTACCTGTTTAAATACGACTCTACGCACGGTACCTATAAAGGCACCGTAGAGGCTAAAGAGAGTGGGATTGAAATCAATGGGGAGTTCATTCCCTGTATGGCGATCAGAAATCCGGCTGAACTGCCCTGGGACAAACTGGGAGCAGATTATGTTGTCGAATCAACGGGACTCTTTACTACCTACGAGGGTGCCGAAAATCACCTGAAAGCTGGGGCAAAGCGAGTCGTGATTTCAGCTCCCACCAAAGACCCGGAAAAGGTTCCGACGTTTGTGGTAGGGGTGAATCATCAGAAATTTGACCCGGCAACGGATGTGATTGTCTCCAATGCAAGCTGCACAACCAACTGTCTGGCTCCGGTAGCCAAAGTTCTCAACGACACCTTTGGCATCACGGAAGGCTTAATGACGACCGTCCACTCCATGACCGCCACCCAACCAACGGTGGATGGTCCCAGTAAAAAAGACTGGCGGGGTGGACGAGGCGCTTCCCAGAACATCATCCCTTCTTCTACGGGAGCCGCCAAAGCCGTCGCTCTGGTATTGCCCGATCTAAAAGGCAAACTTACCGGAATGGCCTTCCGGGTAGGCACTCCCGATGTCTCCGTGGTTGACCTGACGTTCAAGACGGCAAAACCAACCACCTATGCAGAGATCTGTGCGGCGATGAAAGCGGCAGCGGAGGGAGAATTGAACGGCATCCTGGGCTACACCGAAGATGAAGTCGTTTCCATGGACTTCCGCTCTGATGCTCGTTCCAGTATCTTCGATGCTCTGGCCGGCATTGGTTTAAATTCCAACTTCTTCAAAGTGGTGTCCTGGTACGACAACGAGTGGGGCTATTCCTTTCGAGTGGTAGACCTGATGCTGTTTATGGCAAGAAAGGAAGGGTTGCTATGAAACCATTGATTCATCGCACCAAGATTGTTGCCACCATCGGGCCTGCCAGTGATTCCCCTGACATGATTCGAAAAATGATGCTGGCGGGAATGAACGTAGCCCGGCTCAACTTCTCCCACGGCAAATACGAGGATCACGCGGAGCGGATCGAGCGGTTGCGGTCTGTTTCGGAAGAACTGGGCTTACCCCTCATGCTCCTGCAAGACTTGCAAGGCCCCAAGATCCGAGTGGGCGATTTGCCTGCTGAAGGGGTGATGTTGAACGAAGGAGAAAGTCTCACCCTGGTTCCGATCGCAGACTACATAGGACAAACGCACACGGTCGCTATCGACTATCCCTACGTGGCAGAGGAAGCGGAACCGGGAACGCAGGTTTTACTGGATGATGGTCTGCTAGAACTGCGGGTTGAGAAAGTGGATGGTACGGCGGTTCACTGCAAAGTCGTCGAAGGTGGCTTGCTCAAAAGTCACAAAGGAGTCAACTTTCCGACGCTAAATCTACGCTTGCCCTCCATGACCGAGAAAGATAAGCATGACCTGGACTTTGGCATTGAGCAAGGGGTAGACATTATCTCCCTCAGCTTTGTGCGCAAACCGGAAGACATCCAGGCCCTGAAAGCATTGCTGAAGGAGAAAGGAGCTAACATTCCGGTGCTGGCAAAGCTGGAGAAACCCCAAGCTATCGATAATCTGGAAGCGATCGTCGATGAGTGTGACGCCATCATGGTGGCTCGTGGTGATCTGGGGGTTGAGATGAACCCAGAGAAGGTGCCGTTGATTCAAAAGCGGATCATTCACCTCTGCAACCAGAAGGGGATTCCCGTGATTACGGCTACCCAAATGTTGGAAAGTATGATCCACAACCCCCGTCCCACCCGCGCAGAAGCCAGCGACGTTGCCAACGCCATCATAGATGGCACCGATGCAGTGATGCTGTCTGGTGAATCAGCGGTGGGCGATTACCCGGTGGAAGCGGTCAAAATGTTGGCGCGGATTGCGATCGAAGTGGAGCCCTCCATCCAATTTGTCAACTATCCACCCAACCGAATTGATGATGCGGACGCGATTAGTGAAGCATTACATGCCATCGATGACACGATTAATCTCCAGTGCATTGCCGCTTTTACAGAAACGGGTTATACCGCTAAACTCGCCTCAGAAGAGCGTCCGACAGCTCCAATTGTAGCCTACACCCCCGATCCGAAAGTCTACCGCCGTCTCAGCTTGAACTGGGGGGTCAGACCAGTCCTCCTGCCAGGGTTTGATGGAACCTTGACCGACGTACTGACTCAGGTGGAGGCTGATTTAATTCGACGGAACTTTGCAGCTCCCGGTGACAAAGTGCTGGTCATGGGTGGAATTCCATTTGGCACTGCAGGGAGTACCAACTTCCTCAAAATTCACACGGTCGCATCTAAGGGGTAACAAAACCATGGCTAAATTGATTTTGACCCGCCACGGACAGAGCCTCTGGAACGCAGAGAATAAATTTACAGGATGGGTGGATGTTCCGTTGAGTGAAATGGGGCGAGCTGAGGCGACGATCGCCTCCTGCAAACTCAAAGATTACCGAGTTCGCATTTGTTTCACCAGTATGCTGTTCCGGGCGATTGAAACCGCAATTATTATCTTGACGGAAGTAGATGACATTTGCGACGGCAGAATTCCTATTATCAAACATGAGGCAGATGATGAAGACTGGCATGGTTGGGACAAATACAACGGCGATCCCGAACAGGAGCTTCCTGTTTATCCCACAGCTATTCTGGATGAACGCTACTATGGTGAACTGCAAGGGCTGAACAAAGCTGAAACCGCCGCGAAATTTGGCAAGGAACAGGTGCAAATCTGGCGACGATCCTATGATGTGGCTCCCCCGGGTGGCGAAAGTCTGGAAGACACGGTAAATCGCACCGTTCCATTCTTTCGCAATCGCATCCTCAAGCTCTTGATGGAAGGAAATAATGTGCTGATTGCCGCTCATGGAAACTCGCTTCGTTCCATTATTAAGCAATTGGAAAATCTGTCCGAAGAGGAGATTGTGAAAGTTGAGCTAGGAACAGCGATTCCCATTGTTTATGACATTGATTCCAACGGTCAGGTCACGGACAAAGTCATCCTGAATTGAAACGACCAGGTGCGCAGAAAAGAATCCGTCAAAAAGGTTAAAAAATCATGGTGACACGCATTGAAGAATTTCCCGCAAGGACCTTGTCTGAAGCGGATCTTCATCCCAGGGGAAGAGTATTTCCTAGTCCTGTGACTTGGCGTGACCAGATTTTGTATCAGCTTCTGCCCGATCGCTTCAGTGATGCTCAAGAGGCGCAGCGCCCTATGTTTGATCGCAACCATCCCGAACAGTTCAGAGCGAGTCACAAAGCAGCCTGGATGGCAGCAGGAAACAAATTTAATGGCGGGACGCTAAAAGGCATTGAAAGTAAACTGGACTATTTGCAGAATTTAGGAGTTACAACCGTTTGGGTGAATCCCCCCTGGAAGCAACGCATTGATCTCCAGACCTATCACGGGTACGGAATCCAGAATTTTCTGGATATCGATCCGCGCTTTGGAACTCGTCGGGATTTGCGGGATTTGGTGGATGCAGCGCATGATCGCGGCATGTACGTGATTCTAGATGTGATTTATAACCACAGTGGAAGCAATTGGTTCTATCGGGATGAGGTGGATGGTAGCCCCCAGGAAAAAATGCCTTATCGCTTCTCACCACCCTATCCGATTCATGGTTGGCGCTCTGCTCAGGGAAATAGTATTCCAGAAACTGTGTCGATCGATGATGGCGTTTTTCCCGTGGAATTTCAGAATCTAGACTGGTACAACCGCGCAGGAATGATTACCGATTGGGAAGCGAAAGGGTGGGAAGACCCGATGCATCCATTTGTTGAGTTCCGGAAGGGCGACTTTTTTGAACTCCGAGACTTTAACCTGGAACGGGAGGACGTCATTGCGGCTCTAGCGCAGGTCTACCAGTATTGGATCGCTTTGAGCGATTGTGATGGATTCCGGGTCGATGCGGTCAAGCATGTCTCTCCCTCAGCTTCACGCAAGTTCTGTGATGCGATTCACGGATTCGCCCAATCGATTGGGAAAGACAATTTCCTGTTAGTGGGCGAACTGACCGATGACAGTATGGTGCGGGGTTATCTGGATATTTTTGGACGCAATCTAGACGCCGTGCTAGATATTGTTGTTGCCCCGAATTGCCTGTCTGCTGTTGTCAAAGGACTGGCACATCCAGGCGAGTTTTTCGGTCTGTATAATGACAAAACCCTAGCTGGAAGCCAGCGGCAGTTGGGTCTGTATCATGTTTTAGTGTTGGATGACCACGATATGTCATCCCGTCCTCGCAAAGAGCGGTTTGCAGCGCACAGCGACCAGATGCCCTATCGTTATGAACAGGTGGCTCATGCAGTAGGGATTATGTTGACGATGCCAGGAATTCCTTCTATTTACTACGGCACCGAACAGGCGTTTGACGGCTCCCAGGATTATCACGACTATGGCATTGAACCTGAACATGCTTATATCGATCGCTACATTCGGGAATGTATGTTTGGTGGCAAGTTTGGAGCATTTGGCACGGAAGGCTGTCACTTCTTTAACCCCGATCATCCTACCTACTTACGCATTGCCGCGATCGCTCGCATTCGTAATGGTCAAGATAGCATCGGCAAAACCCTCCGTCGAGGACACCACTATCTGAGAGAAACCTCGTTTTGCGATCGGCCCTTTGCCGTTCCCCCACAGGGAGAAGTGATTGCCTGGTCACAGGTTCTCTACACCACTGAAGTATTAGTGGCACTCAACACCCATGGTTTAGAGCAGCGAGGTGCGTTTGTCACGGTAGACCGTTCTTTGCACCCCCCTGGTTCCACCATGATGATTCTGTACAGGAGCGATTGGAATGATGAGCAACTTCGTCATCCACCTCAAGCTGAAGCGTTACCGGTCCAGGAGTACCAGGGGCGGGTAGCAGTGCAGGTTGACTTACCACCTTCTGGAATGGTGATCCTGTCCTAGTTGAAACGACTAAGTGTGCAGCAAAGTATCCTTCAAGCCTAACCATAAAATAAAGGAGCCAGTTATGTCGAGAAGCTTACTAGAACAACTTCGAGAAATGACCGTCGTCGTCGCCGATACCGGAGATATTCAAGCGATCGAAAAGTTTACTCCCCGCGATGCAACGACGAACCCGTCCCTGATTACGGCAGCTGCGCAAATGCCAGAATATCAAGAAATTGTGGATGAAACGTTGCTTCAGGCCAAGAAGGATGCCGGATCGGGTGCAACCGAAGCGCAAATTGTTTCCATAGCGTTCGATCGCCTGGCCGTTTCCTTTGGCAAAAAGATTCTGGAAATTGTGCCAAAGCGTGTTTCTACCGAAGTCGATGCACGGCTTTCTTATGACACCGAAGCCACGATTGCAAAAGGACGCTATCTCATTTCAGAATACGAAAAAGCCGGGATTTCCCGGGATCGCGTGTTGATTAAGATTGCGTCCACCTGGGAAGGCATTCGTGCCGCTGAAGTCTTGGAAAAAGAGGGCATTCACTGTAATCTGACGCTGCTTTTTGGCCTTCATCAGGCGATCGCCTGTGCCGATGCTGGCGCTACACTGATTTCTCCGTTTGTTGGACGCATTCTCGATTGGTACAAGAAAGATACTGGAAGGGATTACCTGCCATCCGAAGATCCAGGCGTGTTGTCGGTCACTCAGATCTACAACTACTACAAAAAATTTGGTTATAAAACCGAGGTCATGGGAGCCAGTTTCCGTAACATTGGCGAGATTACCGAATTGACTGGTTGTGATCTGTTGACCATTTCTCCTAACCTGCTGGCACAGCTACAGGAAACCACCGAAGAACTGCCCCGCAAACTCGATCCGACAAAGGCAGCAAAAATGGTGATTGAAAAACTGACCATTGACAAAGCCACCTTTGATCAGATGCACACGGCTGACCGTATGGCATCTGAAAAACTGGATGAAGGCATTAAAGGCTTCAGCAAAGCGCTTGAAACGCTGGAAAATCTGCTGACAAGCCGTTTGGAAAAGCTGGAAAGCGGCGCTAAAGTCAGCATGGCTGCTACCAATATTTTCCAGAGCTACGACTTGGACGGCGATGGCTTCATCACCCGTGAAGAGTGGATGGGGACGGATGCGGTGTTTGATGCGATCGACCGCGATCACGATGGCAAAATCACTCCCGAAGAAATGGGTTCAGGGCTCGGATCAATTCTTCAGATGGCAGCAGTTTAGTCCCCAGATTTATGAAAATACTGATAATGAATGCGGGCTCTAGCAGCCAAAAAAGTTGTCTCTACGAGATAACAGGTGATCGTCTTCCTAAGGAACCTCCGGAACCGCTCTGGGAAGCTTCTGTAGATTGGACGAACCATCAGGGCTTTGCGCAAATCAAAGTCAAAACATGGACAGGGGAAGTGCTGAAGGAAGAAATTCCGACTCAATCTCGCCCCAAGGTCATCACTCATCTGTTGGAGACCCTCTGGCAAGGTAAAACCGCTGTCCTTGAGCATCTATCGGAGATTAACGCAGTGGGACATCGGGTGGTGCATGGCGGACAGAAATATAGCGAACCAGTCAAAGTGACGGCTGAAGTGAAAGCTGAGATCGCCCATCTCTCTGCCCTGGCTCCGGTTCATAACCCTGCCAATCTGGAAGGCATTGAAGCAGTCGAGAGTATTTTAGGAACAGATGTGCCACAGTTTGCCATTTTCGACACGGCCTTTCATGCTCATCTGCCGGATGCTGCTGCAGTCTATCCCGGTCCTTATCGGTGGGTGGAGCAGGGCATTCGCCGCTATGGCTTTCATGGCATCAGCCACCAATACTGCGCCCAACGTGCCGCTCAACTTTTAAACGGGAACGAGCACAATCTGCGGCTGATTATCTGCCATTTGGGGAATGGTTGCTCCCTCTCAGCAGTCCTCAATGGCCGCTGCATGGATACCACAATGGGATTTACACCCCTGGATGGCTTAATGATGGGGTCGCGCTCTGGCTCCGTTGATCCGGGCATTTTGATTCATCTGATCAGGCAGGAGGGATACACTGCGGATCAGTTGGATCAGGAACTCAATCAGGAGTCTGGACTGAAAGGCATTTCAGGGGTATCAGCAGATTTACGACAGGTTATGGCAGCGATCGAAGCAGGCAACACTCGGGCAAAGCTGGCAATGGATATCTACACCCATCGGTTACGCTCCTGCATAGGGTCCATGCTTGCCAGTTTAGGGGGATTAGATGCTTTAGTGTTTACGGCGGGAGTCGGAGAAAATTCTGCGGTTGTCCGTTCTTTGACCTGCCAAGCATTTCAGTTTCTCGGACTAAAGCTAGATGAACAGCAAAACGAAAGCCGCCCAGTCGATCAAGACATTGCGACAGGAGATTCATTGGTGCGCGTTTTGGTAATTCATACCCTAGAAGATTGGGCAATCGCGCAAGCCTGCTACCGTTGTATCTCCACCCAGTGAATCAAACTGACCTGCACCAGCAATTTAAGGCCTCTAACGTTGCCCATCACCCGTCGTAGGGAACCTCTGCATCATCACCCGATCACCTTTCGGTGGTCGGTGTGCATGGGCGTTGTTAGGTGGCGGATTTTGCATAATTGCTCGGTAAGATGGAGTCAAACAAAGCCACTTGCAGGCATCCTCATGAATTCAATACCTGGCTTACTAACTCGCATTACCCAAACTCCTGGTCAGTGTGGTGGTCGTCCCTGCATTCGAGGGATGCGAATTCGAGTCACCGATATTTTGGAAATGTTGGCTGAAAACGTGAGTGTTACTGAAATTTTAGAAGACTTCCCCGATTTAGAACTGGCAGATATTCAAGCTTGCCTGCTTTTTGCAGCACGGCGTACTGATTTTCCTAGACTGACGGCATGAAGATTTGGGTTGATGCTCAACTACCTCCAACTCTGGCAAATTGGCTGTCAGCCGCCTTTGGTTTAGAAGCTGCTGCTCTGCGAGACTTGTCATTGTCACTTCGAGATGCTCAAGATATCGAAATTCTTGAGAGAGCACGAGCCGAAAACGCTTTGATTATGACGAAAGACAGCGACTTCATTGACCTGGTATGTCGCTTGGGAACGCCTCCTCAGATTTTGTGGCTAACCTGTGGCAATGCCACGAATCGCAACCTGCGACAATTGCTGACTGCTACTTTGCCTAATGCGCTAGAACAACTACGGCAAGGAGAAATGATTGTGGAAATCAGCAATACTCCTTAAATCACTCATCGATAAACCCAAAACATCGTCCTACAGATAACACTCCGGCAACTTGATCTTGGATAATGACAAGTAGAATTGGAGTATTGTCATACCAATTTAAACTGCGAATGCGACACATAGGATCCCCCTGCCTTCGGCTTCCCCCTTAAAAAGGGGGACTTAGAGAGTTTATCTGTTCGCACAACTCTATTGGACCTCATTAACTGGGTTGGTCAAAACACTTCAACTTCAACTGAATTTCGAGTAACGATCCATTAGAAGGTTTTGGGCGCTGTATTCTGGCTTATCTTGTCCTCGGCGGCGCTGGATGTAGGAACCATCCGATTGCAGATCCCATGCCTGACGGTTATCCTGCAACTGGATGTCAAGAATTTCCTTCAACTCTTTGGCGCAAGTTGGGTCTTCGACGGGTGTAACCGCTTCTACCCGACGATCGAGGTTCCGCTCCATCCAGTCCGCACTACCGATGAATACTTCTTCCTGTCCATTGTTGTGGAAATGGAAGATGCGGGAGTGTTCCAGGTAACGCCCCACGATGCTGATGACGCGAATGTTTTCACTAACCCCGTGAATTCCAGGAACCAGGCAACACATTCCTCGAATCATCAAATCAATTTCTACACCTGCCTGGGAGGCTTCATACAGAGTTTTGATGATACCGGGGTCAATTAGGGCATTCATTTTGGCAATGATGCGACCCGGTTTGCCATCTTTAACATGTTCGATTTCGCGACGAATCAAGGACACCATGCGCTCACGCAAGGTGACGGGAGCCACCAGCAACTTGCGGAAGGATTTTTGTTTGGAGAAGCCTGTCAGGTAATTGAATAAATCCGTAAGGTCAGCCCCCAATTCTTCTCGGCAACTGAGCAATCCCAAGTCGGTATAAATTCTGGCGGTTTTGGCATTGTAATTGCCTGTGCCAATGTGAACATAGCGGCGAATGTCATCCCCCTCCTGCCTGACGACTAACAGCACTTTAGTGTGTGTCTTCAGCCCCATTACACCATAGACAACATGCACCCCTGCTTCTTCTAATGCTCGTGCCCAGTTAATATTACTGGCTTCATCAAATCGGGCTTTGATTTCCACCAAAGCAACAACCTGCTTGCCATTCTGGGCAGCCGTAATTAGCGCCTGGATGATGGGTGAATCGCTAGAAGTCCGGTAGAGTGTCATTTTAATTGCTTGCACATCCAAATCTTGTGCGGCATGGGCAATGAAATGTTCAACGGATGCAGTGAAGGACTCATAAGGGTGATGCACCAGTAGATCACCCTGACAAATCACGTAGAAAATGTCTTCTCCGGTGTCCTCACCGACCGTCAGTTCTTCGCTTAAATGGTGCAATCGTCTAGGTATAACTGGAGTCCAGGGTTTGTCTTTTAGATGGGGTAGGGGCAATGACATGAATGACATCAAATCCCGCATTCCCAGCCAACCTTGCGTCACATAGAGATCGTTGGGGTCTACACCCATCCCCTTAATCAAGGTTTGCTTAACAAACTCTGACATGGTTGGGCTAAATTGAAATCGCACAACCGAGCCACCAAAGCGGCGTTTACTAAGTTCTTGCGCGATCGCCTCAGCCAAATCCTCCGCTTCTTCCTCCTGCACCGCCAAATCCGCGTCACGAGTGATCCGGAAAAGATGGCGTTCCTGAATAATCATCCCTGGAAAAAGAGCATCCAGATTGTCAGCAATCACCTGCTCCAACGAAACACCTGCCCAAACAACGGGGCGATCACTTTGGGGATGAACCTCAGGCGGCAACGGCACAAAGCGGGGGAGGCTGTCTGGCACTTTGACTCTGGCAAACCTTGCTTCTTCTGTTTCTGGGTCCTTCAGCACAATGGCTAAATTTAGACTCAGATTTGACATAACCGGAAAAGGATGAGAGGGATCGACTGCTAGAGGGGTCAGAATGGGAAATATCCGATCCTCAAAATATTGCTTCAGGTAGTGGCGCTGCACTTGATTAAGCTCAGCGTATTCCAATACATGAACCCCCTCAGCCGCCAACTGTGGAAGCAATTCAGTTTCAAGCAACTCCTGCAACTGGTCCACCATTGGATGAAGACGCTGGCTGATCTGATCCAATTGCTGCTGCGGTGTCCGTCCATCAGGAGTCAAAGTTGCCACCTGTGCTTCTACCTGTCGCTGTAGGCTGGCAACTCGTACCATGAAAAACTCATCGAGGTTAGAACAAAAGATGGCAGTAAATTTTACCCGTTCAAGTAAGGGCGTGCGAGGGTCGATCGCCTCGTGCAAGACCCGATAATTGAACTCCAACCAACTAAGTTCACGGTTGAAATAATACTGTGGGTCATTCAAATCCATAACTAAAGCACCCTTCTTGTTTTAGACATCACCATCATGAATGTAATGGGTACACTTAACAGTCTCAGAACAATCTACTCATCTAGCGTTAAGGAATAATTAAAACCAAGGTCATGAAAGCCAGTTCTCGTAACATCGGCGAGATTACCAAGAAAGCCGCCCAATCGATCAAGACATTGCGACCGAAGATTCATTGGTACGAGTTTTAGTAATTCATAACAATTGAAATAGATTATTATGATTTGTAGTATGTATTTTGGAATGGAAAGCTTAATGATAATTAGTAACTAAAAATTAGGGATTTAAGCGTTTCAATTCTCCATAAAAGAGTCATTTGCGAAGAATATACTTCAACGTAATAATCATAATAATTTATTACGCTCCCTGACTAAATTTAATATCCAGAGTCCTCATATACTCATAAAACCCCGCATCCTGCGCCGCCATGACGATCGCTGGTTGGCTAGATTCATTGTAATGACCGTGCCATAGGGCTGGAGGAGTAACAAAAGCCGCTCCCGCTTCCCAATCTACCCGTTGCGGATTGATGATGTCGCCGTATTCGTCAATACGATCGCCTAAAAGTGTATAACTTCCTGGAGCACTGGCAATCACAATATCAACAGCGACAGAATTATGACGGTGGGGCTTCTGAACTTCTCCTGGAGCCACAAATACAACTGCTGCCCAGAGGGTAGGGGTCATGCTTTTTATCTGTAAGACCCCAGGATTTCCTAAAATGATCGCGTCCCGATTGCGTTGACGCGCGCCGGGTTGATGGTCAATTTTTTCCAACTCAGTCATAATCTGGTCACGGGTATACAAGGCAGGTTTAAATTTTGGGTTTGCTGGCTTTGCTCCCAGATAGGTGAGTAGAGGAGAGTCGTTTACCCAGTAAAGAGCACTGTCGGCCGAGGCTGAATGGGTGACAATTGAGGAAGCGGGTAGGGTAAAAACATCCCCTTCTGACCAAGGCAGTACGCCATATTCAGTTTCTGCTGAACCTGCTCCCCGAATCACATAGAACAGTTGCGCGGTGGCATTGGCTTCCGTTGAGATGCTTTCGCCGGTACAGATTTTCACGTAGCTAGCACTGAGATTAGGAGTGGTGGCAGGACTATCATTCCCAAGCTGGTTCGAGAGATCGAAGGGAATAATCCGAGTCGCTCCCTGTTGATGGATTTCGCTGGAATAAATCAAGCAAGGCACTTCTGGCAGATGAGGATTGACAGAGGAGACATACTCGTAAAATAAAGCGTTCTCAGTCCAGTTAAAATGTGTGGTCGATACCATAACAGTTTTTCGTTGGGGTGATTTTATCTAACTCTAAGCTTATACCCTGAATAACTACTTAGCGCATGAATAGTACTTATACAACCCAGTAGAAATGCTTTTTGTTAGAAAACAATTAATTGCAGTTTAAACTCTATTTAACCTGATTGCACTAGTAGAATTTGAGTCGGATAGGAGCTTCATAAAATTAATTCTCTCAAAATAGAGCTTTGAGCATAGGCAGGATCAATGGAACCTTCTTTATCAGAGTCGTCAATAAAATAAATACTTTTGGACTGCTGGTTGCGGCAGTGTTGTAGCGAAAAGCTAGAGAGTATAATCCCAGGTAAATGGGATTGGTCGGTTTTGGTAGGCCAAACGGTTTAAGAGTATTGGCAGAAGATTTAGGACATCTGCCCGTCAAAGCTGAAATGGAAACCTGCAGATGCCTCCACTATTTCAAACAGGTTGGTTCGTGGAAAGCTTACTGACTCAAACGCTAATCGTCCATATTATTCGCACAGCAAAAATACCCTTCATTCAAAGCTGGCCATCCTTACCCATGCTGCTTGTAGCACTGACTATTATGGCCATAGGCATCT
>JBAUTA010000238.1:0-6626 GCA_049581985.1 Kovacikia sp. | reverse complement strand
AACGCTGTAGTTGCCGAAGCGCAGATTTCTGGAATCCTTTGTGGGATACCCGCAAGCTGATTCTGTAAGCAAATTCTGTAAGCAGGGGTTAAGGTAGCCGACGATCGTCCAAATTAGGAAAGGCAGATAGGAAAGGGGCATGCACTTCTCTTTCCTTCTTCATCTTCTCTGGGAAGGGATCAGGAAATCTCTTCTAAGCGGAATTACTGGTTTCCAGTATGATTTATGGCGGTAAAAAACCATGACTCCGTGCTTGTACGACTCCCGGTTTGTTCGACCTCTTAGACTCCCCTTCAACAGGAGCATCGGACTATCAGGGTGAGGATGACTATCAGGCTATCTCCTGACCCGTCAGTATCAGGGAAATACAATTCTGTCTACTGATCAATTAAGCAATACACAACCTCACGCTATAATCACCAGAAGTTTGATCCAAAAACCGGGTAAATGGACTGTATTTGCTTAGATGCAGTTGGATAGGTGCAGTTAGAGTAGATGCAGAGCATAAGGTGGTAGAGGAAGTGACCCAAATCGATAGTCGTTCAAAAGTTCAGCAGTCTAATATCCCCGGTCAGCCGAAACGTAATTTAATTTCCCCCGTTCCCTCTCAACCGTCGATCGCACCATCTCCTGCTCCAAGTAATTCACCCATCCGGTGGTTGTTACGGGGGGGGCTTCTGGCCTCGGTGGCTGTCGCCTCAACAATGCTGGGTTTGGCAACTGCGCTGATTGTTCCTTTACCCACTGGGCTGGCAGCCAACGGCAATAAACAACGATCGCTAGAAGATCTCTGGCAGACAGGACTTCAATATCAGGTTGCCCGTCCGGTTAATGTCCTTGTGATGGGGATTGATCGTGTGCCTGGAGCACCTGAGGGATCTCAGGCACTTTTCGATGGGCGTAGTGACACCATGTTGCTGCTGCGCCTGGATCCAAATGATGACTCTGTGAAGCTTTTGTCTATTCCTAGAGACACCCAGGTTGAGATTCCGGGAGTCGGGGTCACTAAAATTAATGATGCCAATGTTGAGGGCGGTCCTAAATTGGCGGCGGCAACGGTAAGCAGTACTTTAAATGGCATCCAGATCGATCGCTATGTCCGGGTCAGTACGGAAGCCTTTAGGGAACTGGTTGACCTCATGGGTGGGGTTGAGGTCTACGTTCCTAAACCGATGTCCTATACGGATCAGACCCAAAAATTAAAAATTAATCTCTCTTCAGGTCTGCAAACCTTAAATGGCGATCAGGCAGAGCAGTTTGCCCGCTTTCGCCACGACGACTATGGCGATATTGGACGGGTGCAGCGGCAGCAGATATTAATGAGGTCATTGCTCAAGCGGCTAACCAGCCCCATGGTCATTCCGCGCTTGCCAGGGCTGATCTCAACCATGCAGAGATACATCGACACTAACTTAAGTACTGAAGAAATGCTGGCATTGGTGGGAGCGGGACGCAAGCTGAGCCAGGGCAACTTCAAAATGGTGATGCTGCCCGGTCGGTTTAGTGCACCTGGAGAATTCAGAGCAAGTTACTGGATTATGGATCTGGCAGGGCGAGATCGGGTTATGCGGCAGTATTTCAATCTATCTGCGATCGGAGAAGAAGCTGTTGCTGCGTTACCCAATACGACTTCCCTCAAAATTGCAGTTCAGAATGCCTCCAGCGACCCCAATGCCGCTTACCAAATGCGCCAACATCTAGTGAAACTAGGGTTTAACAATGTTCTGATTGCGCCTGATTGGGCCAACCATCAAGCTCAAACCGAGATCGTGGTGCAGCAAGGTGATTTAAATAGCGCCTCAGACCTTAAAAATCGCTTAGGCTTTGGGACGGTTGAAGCCGACTCCACAGGCGATCTGGGATCGGATTTGACGATTCGCCTGGGAGAAGATTGGGCGAATCACAAGGACTCGTTGTAAGCTGAAGAGTCGCTCGATTCAATTAAATTGGGCGGTTTGGTCACTTACCCAGCAGTTTTACCAGTCCAATTCCGCTAAAGTACAGCCCGACTACGGCTCCTCCCAAAAGGCTTTGGGTCAGCGGATCGGTGGAAGGGGTAAGGACGGCTCCCAACACCGCTGCCCCAATTAATACATAGCGCCAACCCGCAATCATTTGTTTGGAGGAAACGATGCCCAGTAACCCCAGCAACATTTGAATGATCGGAATTTGGAAGGCTAATCCGGTGCTAAACATCAGCAGTAATACGAACTCGAAGTAGCGATCGATCGACCACAGTTGCTCCACCACATCTGCGCCGTAGGAAATGAAGAAGTTGAGCGCAGCAGGAATCAATGCAACATAGGCAAAAAATAAGCCACCAACGAACAGGAAACTGGACCCAAACACGATCGGTCCCAACAGCTTACGTTCCTTGCGGGTCAACCCTGGCACCACAAAGGCAATAATCTGGTATAAAATCACCGGACTGGCAATCAAAATGCCGCTGTAGGCCGCCACTTTAAGCGAGACAAAGAAATATTCTCCTGGGGAAAGCTGAAGAAACTTGACCGTCCCTGCTGGAACTTCAAGCAGTTTCACGATCGGTTTGACCACCGTGAAACACCCGGCCATGCCGACTCCAACCGCAATCAGAGCGTAGAAAATGCGCTGCCTTAGCTCCTCCAGGTGGTCAAACAGGGACATCTCCACGTCGTCAATTAGCTCATCATCAGCCACGGTTGAGTCATCACCTGCACTTGAGTTTTGGGGAGTTGTACTGGCTGAGTCAATGCCCAAATCCTGCTGAGTTACGGTTTCAAGTTCCGAGGGAGCGGTCATGGGTTGGGCCACTGTCTAAGGGTTTGCTACTTAATTGTATCTGGGGAGGGGGGGAAGGGAGGGGGAGATGGCTTTTATGATGCATTGCCTCGATGCTTTGCCTTGCTGCTCTCGACCCACTTAATCATGCAAGTCCGCTTCCCAAACAGCAACATAGATCCGATCCTGGGCATTTCGCTGAATGACGCCTTTGAGGTTGCCCTGAGAAAAGGTGTATTCGTTGGTCTGACGGCGGGCGACTTTTTTCAATCCCTCTAAAACATCGCTGGGAGCTTGACTACCCATCATACCGTTGAGGGCAACTTGCATTTGTAGGGAGTCTACGGAGGGGGCGAAGGAGGCTTCGGACTGGCGGACTTTATTGGTCGAGCGATCGTAAATATACCCCAAGGTCACATTGGGTCCCTGCTTATAGAGGGCAGTGCGAGTATTATTCCAGATGCCGCTGTTGGTGCTGGTGGGTTCTCCCAGGGTCGCTTTAATTTCGCTTTCTGAGGCTCCGGTGGGAAAGCCGCGAATGGGTTGGATGGTCTGACCGGGTTCTTCTGGCTTGGGCTGCTCCGGTTTTTCGAGGGGTGGGGTTGGCTCCTGGGCTGGTTTAGTTGCCTCAGGGGAGGGGCTGGGGGTTGGGGAAGGTTTGACCAGAGGGGGGCTGGGGGATTCACCAGCCGAGGGTGAGGGAGAAGCAGGAGCAGGTTGCTCGACCAGGGGTGGCTGTGCCTGCCGTGTTTTGACAAACATTGCTGCTGCGGTGACGCCAACCAGGGTGAGGATGAACAATCCCACCAGAATCAGAAGGGGACTCAAGCCTTTGGCAGGGCGTGGGGTAGGGATGGCTGCGGCAGTTCGCTCCTGCATTGTCCCTGGGGTTGGCTGGACGATCGACTCAGGTTGCTGGGGGCTAGGATGATGGCGCGGAATCAGTGGTACTGTTGCCCCAGTCCGGCTGGGTTGGGGGTTGGACTCTGTAAACGGCGGTTGGGTTGCTGCTGCCTGAGTAAAACTTCCTGGGAGCAAGGATAGCCACCCATCTATAGTGGCAGGGCGGTGGCGGGCTTCGATCGCCATCCCTTGCATGACTGCCTGATTGACTGCAGCACTCAGGTGGGGGAATAGCTCCCGGGGGGTGGCGAGGGGTTGACGATCGCGTAAAAGCGAGGCAACTGGAACCTGTGCGGTTAACAAGCTGTAGAGAGTTGCTGCTAATCCATACACATCCGTTGCAGGGGTACGCTTCTCCTTTGCCATATACTGTTCGATCGGCGCATATCCCGTAGAAATCAAATTGGTATGGGTTTGCATTGAACCGGGTTTAAATTCTCTAGCAATCCCAAAGTCAATCAGGATAACCTGATCGGTTCCCTGCCGCAGAATAATGTTTTGCGGCTTAACATCCCGGTGCAGCAATCCGTTTTGATGCACGACCTTAAGGGCATTGGCAATTTGCCGGATATAGAGAATGGCGATCTCCTCCGGCAAAGGATGGTCTGGAAACACGACTTCTTCCAGCGTCGGACCAGGGATGTAGTCCATCACCATATAGGCCCGGCCTGCTTCCCCAAAGTAATCGCTGATCCGGACAATATTCGGGTGGTTACATAACGCCAATCGGCGGGCTTCATCCTGAAATTTCCGCTGAAAGTCGAGATAGTTTGAATCTCTCCGCAGGGCTTCATTTAAGGTTTTGATCACCACCACATGCCCTAAGAGGTGATGGGTTGCCTTGTAGGTGATACCAAACCCACCGCGTCCCAGTTCTTTGTCAAGGGTATATTTCCCTCCCTGGAGGCTTGTTCCGATTAACGTATCCATAGATCTTTTAACAATCAGCGATCGGCGTCTAGCGAGCAGTAAAAAAAGCAGATTCAAGTTGTCTGGGGCTATAAAACTCACTATACCCTTTAAAACTTCTGCCCAAAGCCAAAGTGAAGCTGGGTATCTCCTCCATTGCTGATTCCAAAATCAGCACGAATAATCCCAATCGGAGAGGTGATGCGCAAACCCAAGCCAGTCCCAAAACCGCTGCCAGGAAGATCGCGTTGAGTCCCCGGTTCTCCCGGCACAGCTCCCTGGGAGCCAAAATCAGTGGCAGCGTCAAAAAAGACCACTCCTCCAATAAATCGATAAATGGGGAAGCGATATTCAGCCGATGCCAAAGCGTAACTCCGGCTACTGGCGAGGTCTCCAAAACCATAGCCCCGCACAGAATCGCTTCCCCCCAGCACGAAGGCATTATAGGGAGGCAGATCACCCAGAACCGTGCCAGTTTGAAAATTGAAAGCAAAAACTTGAGGTTGGTCGCCTTTCAGCCCTTGAATCAGATCGGTAGGAATATATTGGGCGTAGTTTGCGACCAGGGTATTGCCCAAGATCTCGCCGCGACCGATGGGAATAGTCTGTTCAGACCGGAGGCTAAGATAGGAGCCATTGCGGGGATTGACGGGATTATCTCGCCGATCTTGGGTGGTATTGAAAGAAAGGGTCGTCAAGTCGTCTATCCCCGTACCACTCAGGGTCAGGGGATTGCCCTTAGAATCCACTGGCGAAATCCTACCTTTGCTGTCGCGGATGCTGATGTTGGTATAGTTGATTCCCAGAGTACCCATCCAGGTTGGACCCAGGGGGTAGCTCAAATCTGCTCCACCGCCAATCCGCCGTTCTCGCACCCGATCGCCGTTGGGTAACTCGATCGGGTCATAGAAGACGCGGGATAGCCCTTGACGGCGCGAAAAGTTTGCACTGTATCCAGGAACCCCCGGATAAATATCCCGATAGGGACTGACAAAGCGAGCATCAAATTGGACATCCCGTGTGCCAACCTGGACATTCGTACTGGCTTTTTGGGCCAACCCACCGAAGTTGTTGTCCTGATAACTAATCGTGCCAAAAATACCTAAATCATCGTTGTAGCCTGCACCAAAGTTAAAGCCCCGCGATTTACCCTCTGCGATGTTGTAAATCACGGTGGTGCGGCGGGCATCTCCTTCAAAGCTAACATTCACGCTTTGGAAGATTCCCAACCCATTCAACCGCCTCAGGTCTTGCCGGACAACCTCTTCCCGAAACACCTGCCCTGGCTTGAGCTGAATGTTGTCGCGGATAAAGCCTTCCTGCGTGCGGTGAGTGATGGGTTGCCCCTGATCATCCACGGGCTTACCCTGCTTATTGACAAAGCGAATCTGGATGTCGCCGACCAGTCCTTCCGCTACCGTAATGATGACCACTCCCTCGCGGGTGGGTTCCAGGGTGATAACCCGTGCCAAGGTGTAGCCACTCTGGGCATACCACTGGTTAATTCGTTGAACTGCCTGGGTTAATCCACTGGGACTGACGATCGCCCCCAATTGGGGTTTGAACAAATCCTCCGCCAGGGGTTGGGTAAGTGCCTGAGCACCGGAGAGTCGGAGTTCCCGAACCACAATCGGTTCCACCGTGAAAATTACACTCAATCCATTAGGATTTGGACGACTACTCACCCTCGCGTTCGCAAATAGCCCGGTGTCTAAAATTTCTGCCACATCCTGATCTAATTGGCTTTTGCTAGTTTGGCCACCGGGTTGGGTTTTGATGGCATTCCGAACAACCTGCTGCAATTCCGGCTCGGCTCCGACAATCTGCACATCTGTTGCCGTGACGACTAAACCCGGAGAGCCTGCAGGTTTAGCAGGCACGGGATAGGGGGGAGTCGGCGGCTGAATTGGGAAGACTTCAGGAACCGTTACTTTGTCGGATGGAATAGTTTGGCCTGGAACAGTTTGATCTGGAACGACCCAAATGGGATCGGAAAAGGAGTTAGGGGTTGATGCCTCGGATGCAGGTGGCGTAGGCAGCCGGGAGTCAGGGGG
>JBAUTA010000237.1:0-4253 GCA_049581985.1 Kovacikia sp. | reverse complement strand
TAAACTGTGATTCTCTCGCCATCAAACTTTGTAAAAGTAAAGCCGTTAAAGGGTTCATTGAAAGTTCCTCTTTGATCTTTGAGAATGCTGATGGCAACGTCTTCACCTAATTTCAAAGAGGCTATGGCATCGGTTCGCCAGTGAACTCCCGCTATATTACGACCGATCGCAATGTTGGAAGCAAGCTTATTGAGTTCACCTCCAACTGTAAATTTGTCCGCATCCACTCCCCTGTACTGCACAAGTTTGGTTGGATCGGTCGGCTCAGGAACCATCAGCATCTCCGGTGGGATCGGCTGGTTATCGTTAAAAAATGCCTTTAGGATAGTCACACAGGCCCCTGCGACTGTAGCATGACCTGCACCATAGGCAGGATGAAGCGGGCTCCCCTCTGGAAAAGCCATTGGCAAAAGATACGTGCCCTCCTTCCCCTGCGGTTGATTCAGTTTTTCATTGTATTTGAAGATCCCAAATTCAAATTCAGGTGCCAAAACCGCCGCCTTCTTGAGATCGGTGTGGAAGCGATAGCCTGCGTTATCCGTTAAAGTTCTGTGAATTCTCCCAGCATAGACTTCTGGACGCAGGCGACGATGCACAAACCACTTCTGATACCACACGGCTTTAAGCGCACGGCTTGACACTTCGGTCAGCAAAGCAAGGATGGAAGGATTACCAAAGGTGCCAAACCCATTTTGCTTCTGTAGGGTGTTATAGGGATTGCCGGGATTGTGCGTTGCCCCCAAACCACTGCTGAATGGATCACTGGGGTCCGGTTTGGCTAGCAAAACCAAACAGGCGTTAAAGTAAGCCTGATATAGCACATCAATATGCACCCACTGCCCCAGATCCCGTCCATTGATGATGTAGCGACGGGTTGCTTCAAACTGGTCTGTTGTCTGAGGCGTGATTCCCCGTTGCACACTGAGCCAGTCTTGGTACATGGTCATGTAGTCAATCCCTGCTTTAACCGTTCTCATTCGCTGTTCAACATACTGGCTGCCAAAGGGAGCGGCTCTCCAGAGAAATTGAGATACATAAGGGCCAACTAAATCACTGGCAACTACTGCTCCAGCCGCATCGCGATGGAACGTGGAACCTCGGAAGAGAGTTCCTGGAGTGACTTTACCCCCACGTTTAGGACCTCGGAAGTCTGAGAGGGTCGATAAATCGGCGGCGGCGGCCTGAGTCCGTGGATCGGTTTCATAATTTGCAAAAGGCACATCTCGGGTAAGTGCCATCCAATAGTTTTCAACAATTTCACCCGCTTCTTCGGCACTGGCAAAAGTGGGCGCAGGTGGAATGGATAATTGGTGAGAGTCCGTTCCTTCTAAATCAAAAGCTAGCCCAGCTTGGGGATTCACCAGTTTACTGGTTCCACCTAAAGGAATCTTTTCGAAATCAGCAGGATTCCCTGTAGATAGGGCGTGGACAAACGCGTTGTAGGCATCTAATTTAACTTCACCGTTGTCGGAGTGGGGTAAGCCCTTGGAAAAGGTAGCGATTTTGTTGGGATACAAATTCTCATCCCCATTATTAGGATGAGCCGGAACAGGAGTTCCCCATTGGGCTACAGCGGCGTTCAAACGGACGAGTAAACTTCTATCACGGCGTTGTCCACCAGCCAGCCTTTGACGAATCTGATCAATTAGAGATTCCAAATCCTGGTTACCAGTGATGCTGTCTGCTAATTTCATCCAGGTTTTGGAACCGACAGTTCCATCAACAACTAATCCTTTGGATCTTTGAAACTCTTTGACCGCAGCTTCAGTTGCTACTCCAAAGACAGCATCCCATTGAATTCCAGAGCCGAGTGTAATCAGAATCTTTTGTAAAAGTCTGACAGCGTCACCTGAAGTCCCTTTGACTAACACAGGCAAATTTGCTGTTGGCATAACTAAAACCTCTCAGTTTCAAGTTGCTAAGCAGTGAGTTAATCAGAATTGTTAAGTGGTTGGGCGCAATTAAACTGAAGATGTTAATGGAGGTTTGGGAGCGCAGTCCCCTGCCTGGGAGCTGCGCTCCCAAACCCCTTCTTACCATTAATTAGGCCGACCTACTTACTACAGCAGTTGACTACAGCAGTTGTCGCTTGAATAAGCCACAGGATCTGCCAGGCAAAGCCGCTGTTTGGGATTATATCTGGGGTTTCCTACCCTAAGAATCGCTGTAGCATAAATTCTTTGTACTCCTAATTTAGTAGACAGTTCTAATTAACCGTAAGTAGAAGGGGACAGAACACCCTCCATCTTCGAAATCATGTTTAATTTAATTGTCCCTCCCTACTTAGACCAACAGTAGATGCCTTCAAAAATAATGTGGCTATGCTACTCGTGACGTTCACATTTGCCAGTCTCTTGCTGTAGACGTTTAGGGGGATGAGGTAACGATGAGCATGATGAGGTGGTTTAGTTTAAATCCATTTCTGGTTGGATAAATCCGGAATGTCCTTCAGGGAAAACCTCTACGCTTGCTTAAGCAAATCGGAAAAGGGCGGTAATTACGCCAATCGGAAGATTAAAAAATATTTTACATTTCGTTACATTGGGGGGAGATACAACAAGGACGACCATAATCGTCTGCTACATCGGAGATACCCGATATGAATAACAACATTCGTGTTGGCAATTTGTTTGGAATTCCTTTCTACGTCAATCCATCCTGGTTTTTGGTTTTGGGCTTGGTTACCCTAAGTTATGGATCGGGACTGGCAGCCCAATTCCCAAATCTCCCCCTTGGCCTGTCTTGGGTATTGGGTTTGGTGACGGCGCTCCTGTTGTTCGGTTCGGTGCTTGCTCATGAACTCGGCCACAGTTTCGTTGCGCTGAGGCAGGGCATTGGAGTCAACTCCATTACGCTGTTCCTCTTTGGGGGATTGGCTAGCCTGGAAAAAGAGTCGAAAAATCCGGCTGAGGCATTTTGGGTGGCGATCGCCGGTCCTTTGGTTAGCTTGCTAATCGCTGGCTTGGTGACTATTGTTGCACTTGGTACAGGGGTTTCTGGGGCACCAGCAGCAATGTTAGGGGTGTTGGCATCGGTCAACCTGGCGTTAGCGCTGTTTAACCTCATCCCTGGTTTGCCGCTCGATGGGGGCAATATTCTGAAGGCGTTGGTTTGGAAGGTGACGGGTAACCCCTACAAAGGCATGAAGTTTGCGGGTCGGGTCGGTCAAATCATTGGTTGGTTAGCGATTGCCTCGGGGCTACTACCCCTGGTTTTGTTCGGCAGCGGGCTGAACTTTTGGAATATCCTAATTGGCTGGTTCCTATTACAGAATGCTGGTCAGGCTGCTCAGTATGGAGCAGTTCAGGATAAGTTGACAGGGCTAACAGCGGCGGATGCAGTGATTGCGGATAGTCCTGTAGTGACTACCTCGACGACGCTACGAGAGTTTGTTGATCAGCGGATCCTAGATCACAAGCCCTGGCAGAAATTTTTAGTGACGAATCTTGAGGGGCAACTCATTGGTACGATCGCTGTCGAAGATTTGAAAACTATTCCCACTGCACTTTGGGCTGAGACATCGGTTCAAACCTTGGTGAAGCCGATTGAAGCATCCCTGACGGTAGAGGGCGATCGCCCCTTGGCGGAAGTGGTCACCCTATTGGAAACCCGCAAGCTCACTACACTGTTTGTGGTCCGGGCGAACGGCATACTGGTGGGACTGCTAGAAAAAGCTGCCATCATTAACTTGCTACAGAATCAAGTGCAAACCACTCCGGCTTAGGATCAAGCTATGTAGTTATGGGGCGGGAATGGTCAATCTAAAGCGGAGTAGCCACCTACTCCGCTTTAGATTGGAGATTGGAATATTGCTCAAAATGCCGTTTGATCTAAACTGCCACTTTTAATTCCACCCCTTGCAGTATGTCCCGTCGTGGAAACTGTTGGGATAATGCGGCGGTAGAAAGTTTCTTCTCCACCTTGAAAACAGAATTGCTTTCTCAGGTGGAGTCTTGTCACTGGCTCAATTGCGCATCCAAGTTGCAACTGGGATTGAAAGTTTTTACAACCTCCACTGCAAACACTCAACGCTAAACTATCTGTCCCCGATTGAATTTGAATAGAGAGATCACCCGCTGATTATCTCCTTTGGAAATCTCAAGTTAGAAATGTTGCCTACTACCTTTTGCAGCCGACTGTTCTATAGCGTCGATGACATGATGCAAAGTCACAGCATCTGCAAATGAAGGTGCAGTTTGTGTGCCGTTTTTGAGGTCACCTGCGAGAAGGACATAGTTGTTGGAAACTGTTGC
>JBAUTA010000236.1:0-2978 GCA_049581985.1 Kovacikia sp. | reverse complement strand
GAATTGCTCTCCTGAAAAATCTGATTTTGTGTTGTCAATATTATTCAAAGGGATTGAGCTGAGATTCTATAGTTGTCGTGTAAGGCAAGGGTGGCGACAGCCTCTGGCATCGCGAACGAATAACGTCCTAGCAAGGATAACGCTCACGAGCCTCTTTGGGAGTATGTTTGCAGCATCGAATTCTTTGGCTCGCGCCATAAGCCCCCTGAAAACAATACGTACCTTCGTCGATAAAAACACAATACCGTGTTCACTCGACCAAACGAATTTATATTCCTTAAGCCAATGGAAAACTCAGACCACTCGGAATTCTTGCACTTGAAAACCCCTTAGTACCTGAGTACAGCAACTACCCACAAAAAAGAAGGCTGTTCATTGAGAACAACCTTAAGAACAGCCTTCTTTTTTTGGATGTTATTTAATGAACAACATTTCCTGATAGGTTGGCAACGGCCACAAATCATCTGCCACTTCACCTTCAAGAGCATCGGCATATTCACGAACCTTATCCATCAAAGGACGGACAGTTTTCGCAAAGTACTGCATATGTTCTTCTTGGGTGGAGAAATGGTGGTTGCTTAAAGCTCCGCTTAATTTACTCACACTATCCATCATGAATTTAGTGAGCATGGCCACTTTCTCGGCACTTTCCTTTTCAAGATCAATGCCAATTTCCTTTAACCCGGCAATGGTGTCAGAAAGTTCAGATAAATACCTGACGGCAGCAGGGTAAATAACTGTTTTTGCCATACTGACCATAAGCTTTGCCTCTACCTCAATGGAAAGAAGGTATTGTTCTGCATATACTTCAAAGCGACTTTCTAGTTCAACGGGAGAAAGCACCCCTATTTTGTCGAACAGTTCTTCAATATAGGCCTCTTTTAAGACAGGCAAAGCATCGGCTGTAGTTGGTAAGTTTGCTAAACCTCGTTCCTCAACAGCCATTTTGTGCCAATCTTCGCAATATCCATTTCCGTTGAATACAACAGCACCATGGGTGTCAATCACCTCTTTCAGCACAGCTTGAATGGCAGTATTGAGTTCCGTTCCTTTTGCCAGGTCGCTTTCTAACTTATCGGCAACCCAGTTTAGAGAATCCGCCAATATCGTATTCATGGCTACGAGAGGGCCTGAAACCGATTGACCAGAACCTACCGCCCGAAATTCAAAGCGATTTCCCGTAAAGGCGAAGGGTGACGTACGATTTCTATCCCCTGGGTCCTTGGGGAAAAGGGGTAAAGTATCTACGCCAATGTTCATCACGCCCTTACCCTTAGAGCTCTTTACATCTCCCTTGCTAATTTGCTCAAACACGTCTTCTAATTGCGAGCCTAAGTAGACAGAAATGATAGCGGGCGGAGCCTCGTTAGCCCCTAACCTGTGGTCATTACTCGCAGTAGCGACTACGGCCCGCAAGAGAGGACCATATTTGTGAACTCCACGAATAACAGCACTGCAGAAGACCAAAAATTGCGCATTGGAGTGTGGAGTATCGCCCGGATCTAATAAGTTGCCTTGCGTGGCATTGCCCACAGACCAGTTAACGTGTTTACCAGAACCATTAATGCCTGCAAATGGTTTTTCGTGCAGTAAGCAAACAAAACCATGTTTTTTTGCCGTTTGACGAAGAATCGTCATCGTTAATTGTTGGTGGTCGGCTGCGATATTGGCTGCTTCAAAAAAGGGCGCAAGTTCAAACTGACCTGGGGCTACCTCGTTATGTCTTGTTTTGGCAGGAATTCCAAGCCTATACATTTTCTCTTCCACATCCTGCATGAACACTTGAACACGCTCTGGGATAGCGCCAAAATAATGGTCATCAAATTGTTGACCTTTGGCAGCAGGCTTTCCAAAAAGGGTCCGGCCTGCCAACAATAAATCAGGGCGGCTATTGGCAAAATTAGCATCTACCAAAAAATATTCCTGTTCTGCTCCACAACTAGAATTGACAGGAGCAACCTCCATATTTCCTAAGAGCTTTAAAACTCTGCTTGCCGCTTTGTTCATGGCAGCATTGGAACGTAAAAGCGGTGTTTTCTTATCTAAAGCTTCACCAGTCCAGGAGATGAAAACTGTTGGAATACACAAGGTTAAGCCGTTGTCTGTCTCCATAACATAGGCAGGACTTGTTACATCCCACGCCGTATATCCTCGAGCTTCAAAGGTAGAGCGAATGCCACCATTGGGGAAAGATGAGCCATCAGGTTCACCTTGCACAAGAACTTTACCTGCAAATTCTGATATGACCGATCCATCACCTTGTACCGATATGAAGCCATCGTGCTTTTCAGCCGTAGCATTCGTTAACGGGTAAAACACGTGCGCATAATAGAGGGCCCCTTTAGCAGTAGCCCAGTCTTTCATTGCTACGGCAACAACGTCAGCGATAGAGGCATCCAGCTTCTCCCCGAGTTCAATCGTCCTTTTGAGCGATTTGTAAATGCTTTTCGGAAGACTTTCTTGCATCTTGCTCAGCGTAAAAACGTCTGAGGCCCACATATCTTCCAATCGGTTTGGGGCTTTGGGCGCTTTTGGCTCTCGATTGGTAATCTCATAAACTGCCTGAATGCGCGACTCATTTCCGCTCATAGTTGCTTCTCCACTGTTGATGTTTGAGGATTTCGATTCAAAGGATAATAGGGGGTTGTGATCTAGCGAAGTGTGTAATAGATGGCAGAAATGTGCCACGTCCTAAGGATAAGAGGTTAACTCAGTCATGGTGAACCTATGACACAGAAAATCTACGCACTCTTCGGAAAGGATGGGTTCAACCTGTTCAAGCGTTGTCAATCCTCGCCCCTATCTATTCCGTATAGAGTAGCGATCGCTACCAAACCTTTATCTCAGATTTTGGGGACCTCAAATTATCAGGCGCTTAAACTAATTTAACTATTTGCGAACCAAGGCTTCTATGGCTTCTATGCCTGTGAGGAGTTGAGTTTAGGCCTATTCCAAAGGCCAAGTGTCCTCAATCAGTA
>JBAUTA010000235.1:0-3501 GCA_049581985.1 Kovacikia sp. | reverse complement strand
CTATAGCCCTATGCAAGCGGGCTAGCAGTCTGTCGGAGTAATCGAAGTTCTCGTTACTAGGCAGAGCCTAGTAACGTAAAACTGGAGGCTCTGCCTCCATCTGACTAGAGGCAGAGCCTCCAGACAGGCATTCCCAGGAGGATACTGGGAACGAGGAGAGTCTCCCCGACAGGCTGCTAGGGCATGGAGTTAAAGGGGGGCCAATGCTCCCACGCCTCCTGCTGAGCCTGCCTACTTAACGGCTGAAGCTCAATACGCTGCCCAGGGCCCGCACCATATTTTGGGGTTCCATGGCATCTACAGCCGCAGTCGGCTCATAGCCACAGTGAACCATACAATCAGCACACTGAGGATTGCCGCTCTTGTGACCGTATTGGCTCCAGTCCGTTTGATCCAACAATTCCTGATAAGTTTGATAATGTCCTTCGTTTAGCAGGTAGCAGGGTTTCTGCCAACCAAGCACACTGTAGCTGGGCATCCCCCAGGGTGTGCAGTCGTAATCTTTCTCACCCGTCAGAAAGTCCAGGAACAAGGGATTGTGGTTAAAGTTCCAGTTCTTCTGACCAGCTTTGTAGGGAGCCAGAATTTTCCGGAACAGGGCACGGGTTTGTTCGCGTTTGAGGAAGTGATCCTGGTCTGGTGCCCACTCATAGCTGTAACCAGGAGAAATCATCATGCCATCAATTCCGAGGGTACCGAGAAAGTCGAAAAACTCCTGGATCTCCTTTGGATCAGTCCCCTCAAAAACAGTGGTGTTGGTTGTTACCCGAAAGCCCTTGGCTTTGGCGGCCTTAATGGCCTGAATAGCCGTATCAAAAACGCCCTTGCGATCGACACATTTATCGTGGTGCGCTCGCAACCCATCCAGGTGAACGCTGAATGAAAAGTAGGGAGAAGGCTCAAACTTAGGTAGGCTCTTCTCTAGCAAAATAGCATTAGTACAGAGGTAGACGTACTTCCGTCGGGCAACCAATCCCCGCACAATTTCATCAATCTGAGGATGTAATAACGGTTCTCCACCGGGAATTGCAACCACGGGCGCGCCACACTCCTCTACGGCTGCAAAGCACTGTTCTGGGGTCAGATTCTGCTTTAAGATCTCGGTCGGATGCTGAATTTTGCCACATCCGGTACAGGCCAGATTACAGCGGAATAGGGGTTCTAGCATCAAAGTCAGGGCATACTGTTTGCGCCCCTTAAGACGCTGGGTAACGATATATTTACCAATCTCGATCGCCTGTTGAATACTAACTGACATGCGTTTCACTCCTCATTGGGAACACCATTGCGATGAAGGGATGAGTTTTGAGTTTTGAGCGTTAAAGGACTTTCCACTCCCCACTTTTTGACCCCATCGCCAATCGCCTACCGTCTAACCTACTGTCTAAATAGACACGTAACCATATTTTACAAACCAATCTACGGCATCGTGTAAAGCCTTAGCAATTGGGGTTTGGGGGAGATTTAGCTCGCGAACGGCCTTTGAGGCGTCGTAGTACATGGGCTGTTGTGCCATACGAACCCCATCCAGAGGAACTGTCGGGGTTTTTCCGAGGGGGGCAAGCAGGTATTCATCTACCCAGGCAACGGAGAGCGGAATCCAGGCGGGAATCGATCGTTGGGGGGCAGGAAGTCCAGTGATCTGGGCAAGTTGGTCAAGTAGTTGCTTGAGGGTCAGGTTTTGATGGCCCAAAATGTAGCGATCGCCCGATTTCCCGCGTTCCAGTGCGAGCAGGTGTCCCCGTGCTACATCTTGAACGTGGATAAAGTTTAATCCGGTTTCTACGAAGACAGGCATTTGTCGGCGCAGAAACCGCAAAATGATATCTCCCGTTGGAGTGGGTTTGATATCCCAAGCACCGATCGGACTGCTGGGATTGACAATTACCACTTCCTGTCCAGCTTGAGCAGCTTTTACAGCTTCCTGCTCTGCCCAATATTTCGACTTTTTGTAATGTCCTACCAGTTTTTCCACTGGACTCTGGTGGGTTTCATTCACTGGCTTGCCCGATGCCCCAACGCCGATCGCTGCAACTGAGCTGGTGTATACTGTCCGTTCAATCCCTGCCTGCCGAGCCGCCGCCAAAATCTGCCGCGTACCCAGTACGTTATTTTGGTAGAGAACCTCCTTATCGGTTTGCCAGAGGGAGTAATGGGCCGCAACATGGAAGAGGAATTGGCATCCCTGCATCTGCTGCCAGAGGTCAGGAGCATTCAAGTCGCCTTTGACAATCTCCACATCCAGCCCCCGCAGGTTATCGAGACGGCTAGCAGGGCGAACAAGTGCCCGTACCTGATATCCCTCTTGCAGGAGCAATTGAACCAGATTGGCCCCGACAAACCCCGTCCCCCCTGTTACAAAAACCTGTCTCTCGCCCATACTGGTTCACTCCCACAAGTTCACACCTATCAAAGGAAAAGAAAATGCCGTGGATGGAGTTGAGTCTGAATACAAAGCATGAGGCAGTGGATTGGATTTGTACCCTGCTTGCCGAGACTCACTACACGGGCGATATTCAGATTACCCAATACATTGATCCTGCTTTGCAGCGTGGATCTGATTGCAATTGGGTACAGCCCGACTGGGTATTCACCATTGTCCTATATCTTCCCTGGGATGGGCGGGTACGGGAACGGGTAGAAAAAATTGATCAGCTACTCTTGCCCTTACACCGGGTGGGATTGGCGACTGAACTAGAAGCCGCGATCGTTGAGGAAAAAACGACCTTCCCAGCAGCAGCCAATCTGCTCATCCGTCGGATTGGGCAACGACTGGTTGTGCTGGGTGCCGACACGTTGTATCAATCTGAGACGGCAAACGAAATAACGATCAGATTAGGGACAACGCTTTGCTTTGGCAGCGGCTTCCATCCGGCGACCATTGTTAACCTGCGGTTGCTTGAGCGATACGTTGTGCCTGCGATGCAAGTACTGGATTTAGGATCGGGATCTGGCATTCTCAGTGTGGCCATGGCAAAGCTGGAAGCAGAGGTTTTGGCGATCGACAACGATCCGATCGCCGTGCAGGCAACTCAGGATGCCGTAAATCAGAATGGGGTAGACCAACGAGTGACCGTCATGGCAGGCAGTCTGGGACAGGGAAGTAACCTGGGGCACTGGATGGGGGGAACTATGACCGACCAGACGCCAAGCATCACCCCCCAATCTAGCTTTGATCTGATCGCTGCCAATATTCTGGCACGGGTGCATATTGCCCTTGCCTCTGACTTTCAACGGGCGCTACGTCGAACGGAGTCCCACCCAGGACTGCTAATCATCTCTGGGTTTACCACTGATCAGGAAGATGAGGTTAATTCAGCCCTAACCGCCGCAGGCTTTGAGGCGATCGACGAGGAGCGCTTCGATCAGTGGGTTGCGCTGGCGTATCGGTTGAAAGCAGAATTGACATTCTCCCCGCGCTTGAAAGCGGGGGATTCCTAAGACTCACGACTTAGGTTTCTGCTTCAGAGCACCCGCCTTCCGAGATTTACTCTCTTCAGG
>JBAUTA010000234.1:0-3940 GCA_049581985.1 Kovacikia sp. | reverse complement strand
GGGCTTCATCACTGACGTATCCCAAAAATCTGATGTTGTCTAGCGCCTGTGACTTCAGATGCTCTCGCTCTGGGCCGTCGCCAATCACCAACAGCGGTAACCCCAACCAGTTAAATGCCTCGATAATGACGTCCATGCGCTTATAGCCGATCAACCGAGCTGAGGCTAGATAAAAGTCCTCTTTCTGGGCAGAAAAGGAAAATTTACCACTGTTGATCGGGTAATTAATCACGATCGAGGGCTTGCCGTAAACCCGCCGGATGCGCTCAGCCACGACACTAGAGTTGGCAATATACAAATCAGGCTCCTGGGCATACTTCAAGTCCACCCGCCGCATTACCTGAAACATACTTTCTAATACGGGGTAGAACTTTCGGTAGCTCGAATATTGGCGCAGATAGGACTCCGTATCCCAGAGGAAACGGGTGACATTATGACAAAAGCAGACATGCCGAGCATCGGGCCGCTTGCGAACGGATTTGGCAAAACTGCTGCTGCTGCTAATAATCAGGTCGTAGTCGGTTAAGTCCAACGATCGAAACACCGGAAAGTAAAAAGGGGCAAGCAGCCTGAATTTACGGGTAGCTCCCGGAATTTTTTGAAGAATCGTGGTCTGAACTTCCCGATCGCCCAAGTCGATCGTATGTTCTGGGTCGTACAAAGACGTGAAAATATCGGCCTCAGGATATTGCTTGCACAACAGTTCAAAAACCCGCTCTGCTCCGCCCTGTTGTGTCAAGTAGTCATGCACCAAAGCAACTTTCATGGCTTACTCGGATAGAGAATCTCGAATGGAGGATTTAGTTGTTTTAAACAAACGTGCCGAGGCCAGAAAACACGCAAATTATTAAAACCGTCAACTTGTTGAAGAGGATAACATCCCTATACAAAAGTGAACGGATTTTGTCTAAGCTCCTAGACAACTAGCATTGCAAACGCCAAATTTTGAACCAGGGGAGTTGGAGGTTTTGCCCCCAAGCAGGGGGTCCACCCCACCCCCCTTTCAAAACTCTATTGTTGCTGTACTAATTAACAGCCGGGAAGCCAATTGTCATCAACCATTAACAATAGTTGATGACAATTTATACTCACTTTTTCATTCCTGAGAAAGCAGAAGAAGGATTTAGAAGACGGCTCCATAACCTATCAGGCCCCATCGCTATACAGTCGGGACAAACATCGCCACAACTACTGCCCCCATCATCACAAACAATAACCCGTGCCTCCGCCATCTCAAATTTCTGACCACAAACCACACAGACATGGCGAGGGATCAAAGAACAGTTAAATTCAACCTGTAGTTGCATAGGACTCCCCTAAAATTACTGAGTATTAAGTATCTAAAAGAACCAGAAAGCTATTCAGACAAGTCATTTCAAGCAGACCTACCGATGTGTTTAACTCGACAACGTATTTAAATTCAGCCAGGAACTATTTACTCAATTCAGGCAGGGAACAAATTGGATCGGTTAACCGTCTATAGATAGTTAGACCTTTTAGAATAAGTAAGAGAAGGCTCTTATAAAAATGCCAATCTAACTTAAACTAATTCAAAATTGCATACCTTTCTAGATAGAAATGCAGCACTTGTACGGAGTCATTTAGTGAAATGTCTTACCGAAATCATCAACGCTAACACTGAGCTTTACATTGTTTCATAATGAACGCCTATAACAATAGAAAGCTCACTTTTGAGCCGCATCTGCCAAAAGACATATAAGTTTTCTGCATCGCTGAATTCAAACTTTTTACATGCAGAATTCCCCAAAATGACCTATTCTGGCTTCTACAGCGATCCTATTTGGATGGTGAAAGTCTTTCCCTGGCGAGCAGGATTTTCACCACTCTGCTTATTCACAAATGATTGAAAACTGCTATAAAAAATCGAGGCGTCATGGCAGAAAACCTAACTCAATACTCCCACTAGATAGCTTGTTCGTGTAGTATTTTAGACCTGCTATTTAGGGATAATTATTGAATTCACGCTACTTAAATAAGTCTCAAAACCGTATAAAGAGGGCCAGGAAATCAAGGACCCAGGGTCGCTTTGATCAGGCATTTCACCCAACTGCAAACCGCTATATAAGTAGCTGGGCGCAATTAAATAAAGGATGAGTTTGGGGGTGGAGGGGGGTGGAACCCCCTGCCTGGGGGCGCAGCCCCCACTCCCCCTTCTTACATTAATTAGAGCTACCTACTTAACCCTTTTCAAGGGTGTGAGGTACAGTGAGGGTGCTTCGCGCCCCACGGTACCTCACATTTTTGTACTTCACCCAAGTGCAAACCGCTATAATCCCAGGATGCTAAAGATGGCAAACAATCCGCCGATCGGGGATACGACGGAGCCAAGCGTATCTGTGATTCCGGCTAGGGTAGAGCGCCCAACAACGATCGTGTCATTGTTTCGCAACGCGGGATTATTTGCTTCGTTAATTCCCTTAGAAAAATCAACCGGAATAGAGCGCTGAGTCACGGTTCCATTGGGGTTCAGTCGAATAAAGGTAACCGCACCCTTTTTAGCCCGATTGTTAAACCCACCCGCAGCCAGAATTGCCTGATTTAGTGGCGTATTAGGTGGCACCTGGACCGTACCTGGTCGCCCCACTTCACCCACCACATAAACCGAGATCTTGTCGGGTGCAAAGCTGGCAGAAGCTAAGGCGGTGGCATCTTCTGGCGTCATATTCTTTGCCGTAGGGATAACGACCGTATCCCCATCCTGCAACGGCAAGTCCTGACGCATGTCACCCGCCTGCAACAGTTTCCAGAAATCGACATCAATCACCTGTTCAGAACCCGCTTTAGTAAAGCGGCGCACCTGGATGTTACGAATGTCAGCAGATTGAGTGATTCCACCTGCAACCTGAATTGCTCGCGTAACCGTTGGAATTTGCTGCCCCGAATTGCTGCTGACTCCGGTTTGCTCCCTGGTTTCTTCCGTCAGGATATGCGGTCCCGGACGGTTGACTTCACCCACGATCGCAACCCGGAGAGGACGACTTTGACTGGCGGCAAAACTTGTAGAGGCCAACTGTTGCGCCTCATTCAGGTTCACAGCTGTTGTCGCAGGAATTACAATGCTATCTCCATCCCGCAGGGGCAAATCCTGCCGCGCATTTCCTGCCTGAACCAATTGCCACAGATCAACGGTGATCACTTCATCCGTACTCCCATTCCCCGATCGGGGGCGACGCACTTGCACCCGGCGAATATCTGCGGCTTGCGTAGTCCCCCCCGCAAGTTGAATGACACGAGTCACGATCGGAACTCCCGCACTGGGATCGGTGGTCGGCGAAACCGCAGGCACCGTGTAGGAACCCGGACGGCTCACCTCGCCAGAAATTGTGATCGTGACGGGACGAGCTGCCAGTAAGCTGACGGTAATAATCGGTCGCGTCAGGTAGGGATCAAATTTAGCCGCGATCGCGCTAGACGCCTGCTTTAAGGTTTTCCCCTGCACCGGAACTGCACCAACCTGGGGTAAATTCAGGGTGCCGTCCTGCAAGACTTGATACTCGCCGCTGTATTCCGGCACACTAAAAATATCGACCTTGAGCCGATCGCCCACTCCCAACCGATAACCATCCTCTGATACCTGGGGAATCGTGGGTTGCGGCGCGGCTAGATTGGGCACCCCTACCTGAGGATTGGTTAGAGGATTGAGGGATTGAGCGCTTCCTGAAACTGGGAATAGAACCAATCCTCCCAGAGTGCATAGGGTCAGGGAACTGGCTTGAAATAGTCCTTTAGGAGACCGAACAGTAGACCAAAGCGGTTGCATAACTTCAGTGTCACTCGCGCTTGCGTTGAATAGGTATGACAGATACCCCCTAATAAACCATCTGTCTAAAGGAATAGGCAATCTTTGGCAATTCCATCCCTAAACCCCCCATCACTGTCCCCCATCCCCATTTAGTTGGAGAATGCAGCAGATCAACCC
>JBAUTA010000233.1:0-3448 GCA_049581985.1 Kovacikia sp. | reverse complement strand
TTTTCAAGGGTGTGAGGTACAGTGAGGGTGCTTCGCGCCCCACTGTGCCTCACATTTTTGTACTTCACCCAAGTGCAAACCGCTATATCCGTTTATTTGACATACTTTCCGTCCTTCCAAACACCGTCAACCCGGTTGCCATTGGCAAAGATATAAGTCCCCCGACCGTTCTCGCGACCATCGCGGAATTCGCCCTGATAGCGGTTTCCGCTAGGAAAGGTGCAAACGCCTGGGCCATTCAAACTGTCGTCACGAAATTCCCCCTCACAGCGAATGCCATTGGCAAAGGTAAACACACCACTTCCTTGCTTTTTACTGTCTTGAAAATTTCCCTCATAGCGATTGCCATTAGGAAAGGTGCAAACTCCAAAACCATTCAGGAAATCCTTATGAAATTCCCCTTCACAACGGGTATTATCAGCGAAGAAAAAGGTTCCTTTGCCTTCTCGCTGATTGTCCCGAAACCGCCCTTCGTAACGGTTACCACTGGGAAACACACAGCTTCCGTTACCATTCAATAAATCTTGACGGAATTCACCCTCACATCTGGTCCCGTTTGCAAAAGTGAAGACGCCCTTCCCTTGCCTTCTCCCACTCCGTAGTTCCCCTTCATATCGATTGCCACTGGGAAATACACACTCCCCCTTACCATTAATTAATCCATCCCGCATTTGTCCTTCACAGTAATTGCTGGCGATCGTTAAAGAGTTGGCAACCGCAGGTAAAAGATCACTAGTGTAGCTGATAGTATTTATACTGGTTGCGCCCATCACCACAACCCCCAACTGCCTGACAAACCGGGGGTTTAAGGGGAATTGCCTGAGCCCTAAATGAAATGACTGTAAGAATTGATGCATTAATCCTGAGCTTTGTGCCATCGTATCAAGTTAAAATGCTTACGACCTTGGAACCAATCATTATTCATCAGAATTGACTGATGCATAAGTAACTAATAAAGCTTCTGATGAAGACTAATCCACGGTGTAGACATCGATAAGAATATTGAACATTAATTATGAGTTGATCTCGCTCTTCTAGATAGGGATCTGCCCATAATTAATCAGTTTCAGGAAGCTCTGTCGTCAAGTTCCAAATTCTGCTCATGTCCTTTCGTTTCTGTCAGTCTCACAGCTCAAGTGCCCCTGCAACCGAATACGACGGGTCAACTCTGATTAACGAGTTTCTCTGGGGAAGCCTGGTAATCGTCCATGAGAAATGGGCATTGTAAGGTTGATTCCCCCTGATATTCCAATTAATGCTTTCGCTGTAAGACTTTCCTAAGTTTGCTCATGTTGCCATTGTTAACGATTTTCACCCTTGCCCAAACGGTCTCTGCACCTTTTCCCCCACCTCCTCTTTCTCCCAATTCACCCCCAGCTAAAATCGCGCCTCCTTCCAAAAAAGCTATCCCGCCCCAGGAGAATATCCCTCCGCAAGACTCCCTGAAACCTCAAGAAGTCCTTCAGATTCAAGAGGTCTTTCAACCCCAGGAGTTGCGTCCGTTGCCAGGGAAGCTGGATGCGGTTCCGGTGTTTAATAGTAACAGCCCGGAGCTGGTTCAATCAGAGGGGATTTTGCTATCTACCTTTCCTCCAGACGGGATGCGGGTTGCGTCAGCACACCTGAGCTTTCCGTTCAAGGGACGGTTTGATATTTTTAGCCACCACATCTCCAGAGCCGCCAACTCTAGCCAGACGCGCAGCCTGTTCCAGGGAATTCTTCTATACAATCCAACTGACCAAATAATTAAGGTAGACGTACTGCAAGGAGCTACCTATCTCACCCGTCCTGATGCCCTGTTTGTAGAGCTTCCTCCCTACGTAGAAGATCCGCTGGGCAAAGTTTATGCGGGGCCGGGTAGCCGGGCAATGAACGATGTGCTGCGAGGAAAGCGCCAGGGTGGGATTCCTCCTATGCTCTTGATTCCCCCCCGGGGAACTCAGATGCTGATGAACCTCCCCATTCCCGTAGGCAATCTGACACCTTCTTCGAATGGTCGTTCTAGCCTATTTCGATTGTGGAGTAGTGGTCCGGTTTATATTGCTAGTCTGGCGATGTTTGCCCCCCACAATCCTGATGGTTCGGAGCGGGTTCCCAGTCTAGAGGAGTGGCAGGCATTTTTGGTCAATAGTGGGTTGGCAGGCCCCCGTGATATTGCTCCAACGCCTATCCAGCAGCAGCAGAGCTATGCCAACATCATTTATGGTAGGGTGGCGGGTGTCGCAGTCGGTTCTGAATGGCTGGCAAATGTTACCGACAGCTCGAAGGTAGATTATTTGAGCGTTCCCAAGCGCGGCCAGGCGTTCTCCTATGGACTTAGCACGCTTTACCGGGGAACCTTTGGGACAGGGCAGGTACAAAGCGCCAAATTGCTGGTCAGGTATCCTGATACGGCCTATCAGGCGAACGGCAACTACGGAATTCAATACAGTCTGACGCTACCGCTATATAATAAAACAGGACAAAAGCAGACTGTAACCGTGGCGATCCAAACCCCGTTAAAGGAAGACAAGGTGAAAGGGGGGTTACTGTTTTTCAAACCACCCGAAGGCAGAATTTTTTTCCGGGGTCCAGTCCGTCTGCGCTACAAGGATGACGAGGGAAATACCCTAACCCGCTACATTCATCTAATTCTCCAACGGGGACAGGAAGGGGAACCGCTGGTGACCCTGACGATGCCTCCGGGAACTCGCCGCACGGTTCAGATCGACTTACTCTATCCGCCCGACTCGACGCCGCCCCAGGTGTTGACCGTGAGGAGTATGCCCAGTAATCCCTAAGGTGATGGGAAACGGTATCAGGGGTCAATTCTCCCTACCCCTCTCTCCTTCTCCCTCACCCTGCAGTCGTTTTACCATCCAAATGGACTGGGGTTGAAATCCTAAATGGTCGTAGAGCTTAAGGGCAATCTGGTTAGATTGGAATACCTGAAGCCCAATCTGGCGATCGCCCCGTGCCCGTGCCCAGGTTTCTGCATGGGTCATTAAGGCGGAACCAATTCCCCGACGACGATGGGCTGGAGTGACGTAGAGTAAAAAAACGTGGGTGTGACGATCGCCCCGAATCTGATCAATGGCAGTGCCTAACCATAGGCAGGCGATCGGCTGACGGATTCCGCTCCCTAAGGGAGGTGGGCAATCTACCGCTGCCTCCCCCTTTGACAGCTCAACCCACCAGAGCGGTGTTTCCCTCGAAAAGTACTGTTCTACTGTCTGGGACAAATGGGCATAATTTCCCTTTGGCTCCATCTCCTGGTAGGTCCGCTGCATAAACTTAACCAATAGTGCCCGATCTAAACCAGAACCCTGGCACAAACAATAACCCGACGGCAGGAAATTAGACACGGGTTTCCTTCTAAAAATGGGGATGAAGCTCTCGTAGTCCGTCAGGATGCAGATGGACGACTAGTGTTGCAAATCATAAATTTTGCAACAGGGGGAGTGGGGGG
>JBAUTA010000232.1:0-1707 GCA_049581985.1 Kovacikia sp. | reverse complement strand
ATCATACTCAGACCAGCTTGAACCGGATTGGGCAAACTGGAACTGTTTGATTACGACCTGCTGCTGAGTTCTAATATCTGTTGCAAGATAGGTAACTCGACCTCCAGATCGGTTATGGCCTAGTTCTTTTTCTATGCGGTAGTGATCAGAAAGATTTGATGAATTCATCGTGGATGCCAGGTTATCCTCAAGCGATGGAATAGGCAGCACTCTATCTATTCTTCTGTTAAAGTCTACGTGAAATTTAAGGAATTAAAGAAAATTTTTGGCAGTTAATTGAATCAGAAGATTTGAGCAACTAAAGAAGTTTTCGGAAACTGGCTGAGTTGATAGTTAAGCCCCTTGAAGTCGGCAATTCCAGGTAGATAGTTTTTCTAACACTTCCCTGGAGGGATGATCCAGTTCAGCGCTGGAGCGCTGTCTAAAACGACCTGTAAATGAGTATTTTGCGAGTCCTAAATATTCCCGGGCAATGGAAATGAGCTGGTCTTGAAAGCCCATCTGTGCAGGTAATGGACTGGGATAGGGGAGGACTGTAAACCCAAAGCTATCAAAGGAAAGAACTGAGCGCCGCATATGGGGGAGGTCGGTCACCAGCAGAATCTTTTGTACTTTCTGAGGACGGAGTTCTGCCGCTGTAAACTGTGCGTTCTCCTCTGTTGATTGAGAACAGCGTTCACCGCTGAGCAGTTGACCGGGAATTCCATGTTCCTTCAGCCGATCAATGATCGATGGGGCATCCATCATCCCACTTGCAAAGACTCTAGAGGCTCGGCCGGCCTGCCAGAGTTGATTAACCGTCTCAACCCGCGAATTTTCAAGTGCCGCACCGCGACCTAAAACGACGATCGCGTCTGCGGTTTTGCCTGAATCTGGAGGTAGGGAGACCGTTAATCCCCAAGTTGCTAGCCAGATACCTGCTGGAGACGTCCCAACTAAATAAACTAGTAGAAAGATTGCTAATGGATTGAGCAATCGGCGTCTCCACCAGCGGGAGCTAATTAGCCAGAGTATTCCAATGCTAGTTAACAGGAGCAGCGCTTCCATCTTCAAGAATAATAATTGGGGGTTGAGACTGGCATCGGGAAATAATTCACTAGAAGTTGTGAAAGAAGCTGAAGTTTAGTTTCAATCGTTTGAATCTAAATGGTTACTCCTCTAATCTTTGTGTCCCTAATGGAGCAGGTTCCTGGGAGGCAGATCTGGAATTCAGGTTTGGCATATTGCTGACTCGATTGTAGGAATCAAACAGGTTTGCTGTATAGTCTTTTGAGGCATTAGCAACAATCCCTAATACCGCAACAGAAGAAAGCTTGATCTCATCTAGTGCTTGTGTCAGGACTGCACTCTTTGTTTGGCCAACTTTTGCCACCATAACAATTCCATCTGTTTTAGCGGCAAGGAGCTTGGTGTCTGCTAGACCTAAAAGTGGTGGCGAGTCATAGATAACCAGATCGTAGGTTTTTTGGAATTGCCCCATTAAATTGTGCATTTTCTGAGATGAGAGCAGGCGGGTTGGATCTGGTGGAACTTGACCGGCTGTTAAAACGAAAAGGTTGGCGTCTAAGGGCGATTGCTGGATCGCCTGCTCAGCATCCAGATCTAAGGAAATCACATGACTGAGGCCGCAGGTATTCGCTAATTCCAATCGGTTATGAAGTTGGGGGATACGTAAATCGGTGTCTACGAGCAAAACTTTCTGCCCCA
>JBAUTA010000231.1:0-5392 GCA_049581985.1 Kovacikia sp. | reverse complement strand
GAAAGAATAAAAGTTGCAGAGGGGGTGGAAGCTCCAGCTTCCTGAAGCACTAGAAGCTGGAGCTGCCTGGCTAGGGTTACCAAGCTCCAGCCTGGCAACGGGTCATCATCATCTTTGGTACTTTGTTTTTCGAAAATCACCCTAGCCCTTATTGTCTACTATCGACAACATACCCTGAAGGGCGGCGGGGACGCTGTGGGGATCCATGAACAGGACTTTGCTGCTATCGCTCTTGCCGATCGTGGTTCCCATGTCCAGATAGCCCAACGCCAGCAAAATTTTGCCTGCTTCAATGGCGCTGGGGCTGCTGGTAAGGACCTGCTCCACAATTCGGATGGCTTCCGCGGTTGCCTGGGCTTTGAGAACCTGGCTCTGGCGCTCTGCCTGGGCTTGCAGGACAGTTGCCTTGTTTTGTGCCTCCGCTTGCAGAATAACGGCTTTTTGACGGGCTTCAGCATCGAGAACTTGGGCCTCTGCCTTGCCCTTAGCGGAGTTTACCGCCGATTCCCGTTCTCCCTCCGAGGTCAGAATAGCTGCACGTTTACGGCGTTCTGCTGACATTTGCAGTTCCATCGACTCCTGCACAGCCTGGGACGGCACAATATCCCGCAGCTCAACACGGGTCACTTTTACGCCCCAGGGGTCGGTGGCAATGTCGAGCTCCCGCAGCAGAGTTTCATTGATTTGGGAGCGGGCAGTGAAGGTTTCATCGAGTTCCAGCTTGCCCATCTCAGCCCGGATCTGGGTTAGGACCAGATTAACCATGGCGTTCTGGAGATTCTGGACTTTGTAGTAAGCCTTTTCCATGTCAACAATACGCCAGTAAATGACCGCATCCACGGAGATGGAAACGTTGTCACGGGTAATCGAGGGTTGGGGAGGAATGTCCAGAACTTTTTCCCGAATTGTTTCCTGGAAAGCAACCCTTTCCCAGATTGGAATTACAAATTTCAACCCCGGATCTAGTTTGCGATCGTAAACCCCCAGCCGCTCTACCAGGGCTTCGTTCCCCTGTTGGATCACTTTGGCGCTGGAGATAGCAACACCGCCACCGCCAATTAACATGGCCAGAAACCAACCCCACATAGTCAACCTCCTAAAAATATCTTGGTCCTTGAAATCTCTTAACTGGGAGGGCAATCCCACGCTCTCTCGCTGAAAATGAATCAGGGCTGCCACCTTCACACTGGTGCCCCAACACTGGCGACTTAATCTTGATGATTATCAGGAATGAATCAAGCTGTCTGGCATCACAATCAGGGTGGTTCCCTGGCGGCTAACGACGTAGACTTTCTGGTGGGGGGCGATCGCCAGCGTATGGTCTTCGCACCGGGCAGACCAGGAGTTCCCCTCATAGAGAACCCGTCCGTTTTTGCCAGGTAGAATTTCGGTCAGCGTTTCAGCTTCGGTTGCATCCAGCTTTCTAGCTGCCTTTTGCCGGACAAAGCGGCGAGATAGGAGCACCAGCCCTAAAGAAAGCAACATCCAGAAAAGAATTTGAAAGCTAAACGGCATCAAATGAGCCAGGGGAGCCACAACAAACGCGCTAATTCCCATGACGGATGCAACGAATGCGGTGGGCACAAGAAACTCAATCAGGCAGAGGACGATGCCGATTACTAACCAGAGCACAGTGGGATTCAGCGCCATGTCGCAATTTTCAAACAGATGAATTATATTCAGCGAGAATGTAGCCTCCTAGAGGCAGCAGGCAGGATAGTAAAAGCCCGCTGTCTCCTGACTTCTGGTTTCTTAAGTTAAAGGGTACTGCGGACATCTAAAAACCACTTGATGAGTTCATTGAAGGAAGACAGCCCATCCCTTAATATTAAATTCCAGCTTGTCCGGCCAGGTTTCGGATAGGAATAACCAGAAAGATGTAAAGAAATCGTTAAATTAGTCTGCCCATTTTGAGATTCAGATGCCAGTTTAGAGGTCGGTCAGCGTCATTTAACGATAACCCGGCAGAAGAGAGTGGAGGCTTATTGATAGAATTCCCTGGAAAATCCGTAGATCTACAGGGGGATTTTTATTTTTGAATAGAACTCGTCTAGAGTCATCAATAGCCTAAATTTGTAACTTCTGATATTGGTAGTCCGTCAGGATAGATCTGAGGGGTCACTCGAATCTATAAAACTTCTATTCCAGATGTTTTGAAAGGTTTTCAACCCTCCAAAACAGTCTTCACAGCCCCCTAGCAGCCTGCGGAGTAATCGAAGTTCTCGTTACTAGAGAGCCTAGCAACGTAAAACTGGAGGCTCTGCCTCCATCTGGCTAGAGGCAGAGCCTCCAGACAGGCATTCCCAGGAGGATCCTGGGAACGAGGAGAGTCTCCCCGGCAGGCTGCTAGTGTTGCAAATCATAAATTTTGCAACATGGGGGAGTGGGGGCTTCGCCCCCAAAAGAGGGGTTCCCTACCCCCTTCCAAAACTTTCGTTTTGGTCTACTAGTGTTTGCGACACTAGTCCTGGTATCTACCTTAAAATCAGGCACCGAGAAAAGCGTTATTCGTATGAGTTATTCTAAGCCTCAGATTTGTTGCCCTAATCCCAGTTGTGCTGCGCCTTTAAATGACCTGGGGAATCTGGTGTGTGAGTCCTGCAAAACGCCGATGGTCTACCGCTATTTGTGGGCAGTGGGCGGATCAGCGGAACAAATTCCTGCCAGTAGCCAGGTGGGCAACCGGTACTATGTCACAGCTCGGCGCATCTGGTTAGATACCCAACCCAGTCTGCCTCCGGATATCCCTGAAGACTGGTCCGATGAGGTCATCCCCTATCTGTACTTATATCCTCAGCGGCTGCATGTTCCAGAGGTTTACGGGTTTTGTTTGCCAGCGCATGATGACTCACCCGAAAGTAGTATTTTTTTGCTGGAGAATGTGCCCTTAGATGCGGCTGGAATTCTTTATCCGACGATCGCCGAAGCCTGGTCCCAGGCAACAGCCGTGCGTCAGGTTTATTGGCTATGGCAAATCCTGCAACTGTGGGAACCTTTGCGGGCACAGGGCGTTGCAGCAAGTTTGCTGTCAGCCGACAACCTGCGGGTAGAGGGTTGGCGGGTACGGTTGTGCCAGCTTTATCAGGATGCTGATATTCTCCCGAAATCCGAGCAGGAAAGTTCCCAATCGACTCAGTTAGGGCTGACAGATCTGGCGTACCTGTGGCTGGGCTGGGTTGAGCATGCCCAACCACAAGTTGTGCAGCCTTTACGGTTACTCTGCCACCAGATGCAGACAGAGGCAGTTGAGCTGGTAACGATTACTCATCAATTGAACCAGTTGCTGATTGAACAGGCAGCCCAATTGCCTCTCCACTTAAAGGTGGTAGGGGCGACTGATACAGGCCCGGAGCGATCGCACAATGAAGATGCCTGCTATCCCCTTACCCTGAACCAACCCGCTCAATCTGATGGGCTGATGCCGCGATTGGCGATCGTCTGTGATGGCATTGGCGGCCATGAAGGTGGGGAAGTTGCCAGCCAGATTGCAGTCCAGTCCCTCAAACCGCAGGTGCAGGCATTATTGGCGGAAGTTGCGGAACAGGAGGAATTGGTTCCACCTGAGCTTCTGATCCAACAACTAGAAGCCTCTGTGCGAGTGGTGAATAATCTGATCGCTAACCATAACAACCTCCAGGGGCGCGAAGAACGCCGTCGCATGGGCACAACTCTGGTGATGGCGCTACAGGTGCCCCAACGGATCAAAACTGCCAATGAAGACATTTTCACGAATGGGCACGAACTATATCTGGTAAATGTGGGCGACAGCCGTGCCTATTGGATTACGCCACATTATTGTCATCAACTGACGGTGGATGATGATGTGTCAGTCCGCGAGGTGCGGATGGGGCGGGCGCTCTATCGGGAAGCGCTGCAACGCCCGGATGCGGGAGCCCTGACTCAGGCGATCGGCACCCGTGATGCAGAATTTCTCCATCCCACGGTTCAGCGCTTTCTGCTTGAAGAAGATGGGCTGTTGCTGCTTTGCTCGGATGGCGTCAGCGATAACGAATTAGTCAATCGCACCTGGCAAGACATCGCCAAAAACGTTTTTAGAGGGAAGCTTTCCCTGGAAGCTGCGGCTCAAACCTGGCTCAACCTGGCAAATCAGCATAATGGGTACGATAATTCCTCGATAGTCCTGCTCCGCTGCCAGCTTTCCTCTCCCATCTCTGAAATTTCCCTAGCCAACCCCGCTCTCAGGTCTGGGCTGGAGACAACCGGTTGGTCTTCTTCCTCACGAGCCCTTCTAGAAGAGGATGCTTCTCCCCCAGAGCCCTCTACTCCGGAGGAAGCGGTATCGACTCCCGTGACACCACCCCCGTCCAGGCGCTTAGTGACGTGGGCAGGGTCCTTAATTCTCCTGATTTTACTTGGGGCATCAGGGTTGGTTGCCTGGTCTCGCCTGGACCCCCAGGGGTTTCGTCAGTTCCGACAACAAGTGATCCCGGCTCAGTCAGACTCCTATAAATAGGTAATACCAATTTAAAAAATGAAGGTTGCAGATGGGGGTGGAGGGGATGCTCCCCTCTGCCTGGGGGCTGCTCTCCCAGTATGGGTCCCGGCTCTGCACTCCGTTCTCGATCTGGCTTGTTTTCCCCTGAAGTTGGATGCAAGCGATCTACCGAACTGATGATCTACCCAACAAAGAATCCGTTTCTTGATGAGAGGAAGGGGACGGTCTTATGCAAAGATAAGAAATTGTCGTGGAAAAAATCGTTGAGCTTTAAATTGACAGCGGAGATGGTTGGTATACAGGAAGCATTCGTTATGCAAGTTGGTGAAACGTTCCCGGTTGGAAGTCGCGTCCGCGTGTCGCAATCTGTTATTGTTTACCATCATCCCGAACATCGGAATCAGCCCTTTGATATGAAAGGGCAGGAAGGGGAAGTGATCGGCGTGATTCGAGAATGGCAGGGTAAGCCGGTGAGCGCAAATTTGCCTTACTTAGTGAAGTTTGGACAAAAATTTAGAGCCCATTTTCAGGCAAGTGAGATAGAGTTGGTGCCTTAGAAGCTGGTGCTTTAGAAGATAGAACCTGGAGAACAGGCGTTGGGGACTAAAGTTTAGGCGGCTGTCATTGTTTTCGGCAGAACCAGCCAAACAAATTTAGATCTCCTTGCAGCTTTTGTAGTTCTTGCTGGTTCTTTTTTGCCGTCATTCTGTACCATTCACAGTAGCGATCGAATTCCTCCCGATACTGAACCTCCCAACGAAATTCCTGTGTCACCTGATGCACCTCTAGGGCTTCCAGAATCGGTTGAGACAGGGGGGCAAACCAGCGTAGATCATTAAGCATAGGATTCAGGAGTTAGGGACTAAGGGTCAGGGAGTTAAGGGCAGTGTTCCGAAGCAAAAATATCCCGCCATTCGGCTTGAGACATCCCGCCGC
>JBAUTA010000230.1:0-5138 GCA_049581985.1 Kovacikia sp. | reverse complement strand
CAGAGATCGCGTTTCAACACTATTCCATCCGGTTTCTGAATTAGCGCTTGATCCTTACCACAAAAGAAGCAACGACCCTACCAATTACAAACAGTGTTGCTCCAATCAAGAATCAGAAAGGTTTGATCACTGGAGCGGTATTAATTTTCAGAGATGATTCCCAGCGTCGTTTACAGGAAGAACGGCTCCTGCAAAGCGAGCAGACTCAGATGTTGCAGCGTCGCAAGGAAGAACTGCAACGGTTGAACCTGGTTAAGGATGATTTTCTGAGTGTGGTCTTCCAGGAATTGCGATCGCCGTTAGCCAACATCAAAATGACAATTCGAATGATGGAATTGACGATCGGGCAAAAGGGTGGGATGAATCCAGAAGGGCATGGGAATTCCGATCACCTGACCCATTATCTCAACATTTTGCGTGATCAGTGCAATCAGGAACTGAGCCTGGTCAACGATTTACTGGAGCTCCAGCAGCTTGAAGCAGGCGTGTTGAAATTAAAATGGGTTTCCATTCACCTTTATGAATGGGTTTCGCAGGGAATGGCAATTTTTCGGGATCTCGCCTACTGCGCTAATCAACACTTACAAATGCTGGTTTCTCCAGATCTGCCCGTATTGGTTTCTGACCGGGGAATCCTGACGCGCATCTTCACAGAGTTGCTGATGAATGCCTGTACCCATACTCCTCCGGGTGGAGACATCACCGTGACGGTTTGCCCTCAACCTGAAAATCGGATTCAGCTAATCGTCTGCAATACAGGAGCCAGCATTCCGGCTGAGGATCTGACCCACATTTTTGACCAATTTTACCAGACGCCAACAGGCAACCATTGTCAGCAGCGCGGAACTGGCTTGGGCCTGGCCCTGGTCAAGAAATCCGTGACTCATCTGGGGGGGCTCATCTGGGCTGAAAACAGGGCTGGACAAATCCGCTTCATCGTTGAGTTACCCCTTTCGCCCTCGGATCCCCCCGCCTCAAGCATGAATCTTAAATGACACTTGAGATTGGGAATTAAATCCCACACAACTTCAATCGTCAGGACATAACCTGCGGGCAAAGATCGCGATCTCCTGATTCAAGTAAGTAGCTGGGCGCAATTAAATAAAAGATGAGTTTGGGGGTGGAGGGGGTGGAACCCCCTGCCTGGGGCGCAGCCCCCACTCCCCCTTCTTACAATTAATTAGAGCTACCTACTTACTGCAAAACCTGCTCAGTAATGCGATTAAATACAATCTCGTCAAGGGCTGGATCAAAATTTACGCTCGTATCAGCGGCAAAGCCCTCCGCGTTACCATTAGCAATGCCTATGCCAGTCATACTATCCCTACTAAGCAAAGCACCAGCGTCGTGAGCCATCTGACGTCCCTACAACCGCCTTTTCAGACTACTCCCCTAGTCGCCCCCTATAACCCGTCACAATGCGACTGCCATCCTTGAGAATATGGATTTCAGTCTGGTCACTTGCCCAGGTCATCCGATTTTGCAACGCTGGGTTAAAAACATGCACTCGCTGATTGCTAGATGAAACAAGCGAATCGGGAGAATGAACCGCTAACGACTCCACATAGGGACCATCAATTAGAATATCTAGCTGTTCCAACAGGGCCTGAGCACCCGCTGGAGCATAGGGAGATTGCAATTCTTCTAGCGTAAATCCTGTAAACGACATCACGTTTAGCCCTGCTGCTTTCACCTTTCGAGCCAGGCTTGCCAGAGCTGGGGCTTGCCAAAACGGTTCGCCACCGGAAAAGGTAACACCCTCATTATCCAGATTGCTCAAAATTTTCTCCGCCAGGGCCTCAACCGTGATCAACTGATTTAGCTCAAACGACCAGGATGACTCATTAAAACAACCGGGACATTCTCGCAGGCATCCCTGTACCCAAATTACAGCCCGACAGCCAGGACCGTTTACCTCCGACGCGTCCACATATCCCATGATGTTGAGATATCCGGGAGGAATTTCCATCAACGCGATCGTTGGATTCACTTTTTGGTGTTTCATGCACTCTCTCCTTAAAATCTTCCCAATTTAAAAAAAGTTGTTAGATTACCCTTTACCCTCACACCTTAATGGGCCTAAGCTATAGCGATCCTATTTGGATGGTGAGCAAGGATTCCAGTGGAATCCTTGCTCACAAAGCCTCTCAAACTCATAACTGATTTAGGACTGCTATATTGAGACGACATTAAAAACGACATTAGAGGTAGACGCTAGAGTAAAACTCAAAAAAAGATACCGTTTAATCATTAATCCAGTCTTCGCGCCCCAGCAAATCAATAACAGGATCCCGGAGCAAAAAATCATTGCGTTCTAGTTCATACTCCACCTGTAGCCATTCACGGTAGGGAATATACCGGCAGAGCGTGTAGATCGGTTGATAACGGCTGACAATCCCTTTTTCAATCAGATGGCGGACTTCGTTTCTGAGTGCATCGATATTAAAGTAAGTAACTTTATAGTCAACAAGATGTTTCATTGCCAATCTCTCATTCCTAATCTTTCATTTCTAGCCTTTCATTTCTGGTCTTTCATTTGGCTTGAGAAAACCCTTCAGTTGTCTGCGAAAATTCAGCCCTGGTTTAGGAATAAGTAAATAATGTGAGGAACTTGTGAGGATGCAACGGTTTGCAACAAATTTCCTCGCCCATTCCTTTTTTTCGCTGTTGCTGAATATATCCAGTGCGTTGGGAGAAGGTCTGGGGGATGGGTAACCACTTGTAGAGACTTTATACGTATCGTTCATGCAAGGGAGGATTATGTGTACACTTCTATGCAAGTGTCCTGGTTGAACGGATATGTCTAAACTCGAAATTAAAAGCCTGAATAAAACCTTTGGGCCTAAAGTAGTTCCGGTCAAGAACATTAGTTTGACCGTCGCCGATGGAGAGTTTCTTTGCTTGCTGGGGCCGTCAGGATGCGGCAAATCAACCATTTTGCGAATGATTGCCGGGTTAGAGGAACCAACCCAGGGACAGGTGTTAATTGGCAATCAGGATGTGACTTATGTACGACCGGGCGATCGCAACATCGCCATGGTTTTTCAAAGTTATGCCCTTTACCCTCATATGACCGTCTACGAAAACCTCTGTGCCGGGTTGAAACTAAAAAAGACCCCTGCCGGGGAAATTCAGCAGCGAGTCACAGAAGTCTCGGAAATTCTGGGACTGAGCGATTTAATGCAGCGCAAACCAGGGCAACTATCAGGTGGACAACGACAGCGGGTGGCGGTTGGACGGGCATTGGTACGGCGTCCCGATGTGTTCCTCTTAGACGAACCCTTGAGCAATCTGGATGCCTTACTGAGAGAACATGTGCGGGCTGACCTAAAACAGATCTTTGCGGCGCAGGGAGTACCGGTCGTCTACGTCACCCATGACCAAACCGAGGCCATGACTCTTTCTAGCCAGATTGCAGTTCTAAACAATGGCTATTTGCAACAGTTGGATACCCCCGATCAAATTTACAACTGCCCCGCAAATCAGTTTGTTGCTGGGTTCGTGGGGAGTCCCCAAATGAATCTGTTAACCTTACCCTGCCACGATCGCCATGCTCTCCTGGGAGATTTTAGAATTCCTCTTCCTGAAAGCATCCCAACAGTGCCCTCTGAAATCATTCTAGGAATTCGACCAGAGCATCTGCATGTGGCGACACCGGAAGACACGATCGGGATAAAGGGACAGGTATTTCTTGTAGAAAACTTGGGAATGCACAATCTGACTAGCCTTCGGGTTGCCAATTCCCAGGGCGAACCTATTATTCTGCGGGTCCTGCTGGCTCCAGAAAATTGGATGGGCAGGGAACTGACGATCTCGATTCCGCCCGAATTGACCCACTGGTTTGATGTTCAATCAGGTGATACGCTAGTCAGGCAATCTTAGTGGTAATATACGTAAGTCTCAATACCTATTTGAACTTGCACATCACCAGAAGTTGCCTCATGGAATCCTTTGGAAATCATCGTCTCCTCCGCGCTACAGGCATGGTTGCTCTCTCAATTCTGGCAGCTTCTATCCTGCTAAGACCTGTGAGTGGCTATGCCCAAGAACTACCCTCAGGGCCAAACCAGGCAAAGCCGATCGACCCCAATGCTCCCAACGTGCTGCGGCCTGGTCTGCCATCGGGGTCAAATCAGGCAAAACCGATCGACTCAAATGATCCCAGTGTTATTCGTCCCTCTGACCAGGATGGTGGGCTTCTGAGCCAGGAAGGCGGCAAGCGCTTAATGGAAGATGCAGATAGGGCTGTTTCTTCCCAAAACTACGATGCGGCAGTCAAAAAGCTGCAAGAGGCCCGCCAGGTATTTAACCAACTCTCCAACTTTTATCAAGATTTAGCGGGAAGCTTCTCCGGAATTGATAACCGGATTGCAGATAGCCAGCGTCGCAAAGCCCTTGATGCAGCTCAAATGCGGGATACTGCGACCTATCAATTGGCACTGGTGCATCGGGCCCAGAAGAAACCCGAACTCGCCGTTCCCCTCCTCGTCCAGATTATTCGTAGCCAACAGCCCACCCGGGATCTGGGTCAAAAAGCTTATCAGCAGTTATTTGAATTGGGATTTGTAGATTCCCCCTATCCCCGTCCCCGGGCGGAGCAGCCCAGTTCCACTCCGGTTCGCTAGACTAGACTCTGAAGCTAATGATCGAAACTAAATAATTCCCTAAGGAGGGTGAATGGTTAGCCCACAACAAGTTGAGGCTATGATAAAGGGTGAGATGCCTGATGCCCAAGTGCAAGTTCAAGATTTGACGGGTGGTGGCGATCACTATCAGGTTACGGTCGTATCTGCTCTGTTTGAGGGGAAAGGACTGGTTCAACAGCACCAGATGGTCTATGGAGCAGTTCGACAGGCGATGTCTACGGAAGCAATTCATGCCCTGGCACTCAAAACCTATACTCCCCAGGCTTGGGCTGCAACGGGTCAGGTTGTTTAAAACGCAGTGAATCAGAAACGCTTCTTCGATCCTTACTCCCATACCCATACAAGACGGTTAAACTATGACGCAAGATGTTCACGAGCGCATTGACACGATGATCAAGCAAAACAAAATCATGGTGTTCATGAAGGGCAATAAGCTCATGCCCCAGTGTGGTTTCTCCAATAACGTTGTCCAGATTCTTAACTCATTGGGGG
>JBAUTA010000229.1:0-10745 GCA_049581985.1 Kovacikia sp. | reverse complement strand
GAATTGTATTTACCCAGGTCTACTGCCAGAATCTTCATGCTATCCTCCGGTTGTGGGAAGGTGGTTTGAGTCGTTTCTTCTACTTTCCCACGGCTTACATAGATTCTTTAGACATACTGAACCCGTAATCGTACTAATCCACAGACACAACCAATCGCCAGTTCATACATTCGAGCACGCATCCGAAACTCTTCTTTAGCAATCCGAAAGATCTTGACCACTCGGATGAGATGCTCAACATACACCCGTTTTTGGCTGACTTTTTGATTGAAATCCTTCTGCTCTTGGGTGAGTTGTCCACCCGGTGGTTTTTTGATCGGCGTTGTCGTATTGCGTCTGCCGACATAGGCTTTATCCCCAATGAATTCAAGCGTCTCCGGCAACTCTACTTGCGTCTCCTCGAATAGTTTGCTGTCGCTGCGGGGACCCTTTTCACCGATGACCACATCAACAATATCCGTGCCATTGGGCAGGCTAATCAGTTGATTCTTGCGGGTATGCTCCCTCTTTTTGCCGGAGTAGTGGGACTTCTGTTCTACCTGATCTTGCGGACGTGGAATCGGTTGCTTCCAGGTATCGACCAGCAAGGCTCCTGCGGGTAGCTCTGCCAACCACTCTTCCAATTCTGCCCGTTCGATGCTGTCACACTCTTGTTGCCATTGCTTTAGCAAACTAGTGGGCAGTTCAGTCCGAATATAGGGCAGCATCTCATGGATGTAGTTCCATACGGTTGATTCAGCGCAGCCAATCGTTTCGGCATGGCTTGCATCGTCCAATGTTGCCTCACATAGAGCAGTGTCACCAGAAGCCGACAGAGAACTTCAGCATCCTTTTTGCGCCCACCCCCAGCCTGGCGGGTGCGCTCGGGGTCGTTTATCCGCCGTTGTTGCGCCGCTTGAACCCGTTCACTCACCCGTTGCCATAGCTCCCAAAGGGCGGGGGCACCTAGACCAATCATTCGTCTGCCCTTGTGCGGACGAGCATTTACCAGATGCAGAATTCGGTTGAAGAAGCTCTGATCCATGAGTTTGTACTAGTGGCTTGGGCTTTTCCATTCTCCTATCTGTGCTTATTCTTGAAGAAGTCTAATGCTGGTGATGGTTGCGACTCTACTGACCCAGTTTAGAACCTGGCTATGGGTTAAAAGTGCGCTTGCGAGTGGTATCCAGAACAACACTGAAATTGCTCAATTGTGCAACGTGGGGAATCCCAATCGGCTTTACTATTTACGGCAAGAGGTAGCAACCATGCCCCTCAGAACATTGATTCAGGTGGTAACCAAGTTGGTGGATTTGGAAATGTCGATTAAGCAAGGATCTGTCCAAACAAACGCCATCATGCCATCTCTGTTGGCGATCGCGCGGATGGTCCAGCCCATTCATTCCAAGTGACTATTAGGTCAGTGGTTTGAGGTGATCGCGCCTTCCCTCTTTCTTGTGCCTGATGCTGGAGCCATTAACAACACCCAAGCTAACCAGGGAGGCTCGACGCAAGTTGTTTTGTGAGTGCCTGACTAATGGTTTGACTCTGAGGGGCATATCTGACAAGTCCTTGAAGGCTGGCTATTAGACTTGTCTTTTCTCTGAAACTGTGCTTGTAGTAGTTTAAAGTAAAGCTTAGAATAAAAATACTTCAAAAAAAGTCAGTGTAATGACGATCGACACAGATACTCTCTTAACCACATCAACTTTAATTGTTTCTGGGTTTCATGCCCTTTCTGACCCGTTACGAGTTCAGGTTTTAGACTTGCTGCGAGAAAAAGAACTCTGTGTCTGTGATCTGTGTGACGCATTAGGCGTTACTCAATCGAAGCTATCTTTTCATCTCAAAGCTCTGAAACAGGCGAGATTAGTGCAAGCTAGACAGGAGGGGCGTTGGATTTATTACAGCCTTAACTTACCCCAATTTGTCGTACTGGAGCAGTACCTCGCGGAGTTTCGCCGATTTAGCCCTATCTTGCCTGCTCGTCCCTGTCGAGATGAGTCTTAATACATCAAATAAAGTTGATGTATTTTTATTGCAGCTTGGCTCTTCTGCTTGACATATCAATTTTATTTGATGTAATTAAAGAATTATCTCCTCTAAATAAACGGGGTAATTCCTATGAAAACAAAGAGACAAGGTTTCATTATTGGCTTTACGGTACTGATACTCATCGGTTTACTGGCTGCGCTCATTACTCCCCTTGCCCGATCGAAGCAACAAGCCCCGCAGATCGTGCGAATTGATGGTTCCAGTACGGTCTTTCCGATCACGGACGCGATCGCTAAGGAGTACAACCGGGTAAAGGATAAAGGCATCCAGGTTAGGGTTGGTATTTCTGGTACAGGAGGTGGCTTTAGAAAATTCTGTGCTGGTGAGACAGACATTAGCGATGCTTCTCGCCCCATCACCCAGGAGGAAATGAAAGCCTGCGATCAAGCTGGAATTCGTTTCTATGAATTGCCGATCGCCTTTGATGCACTGACGGTCGTGGTGAATCCCCAAAACACATGGGCTAACGACATTACCGTAGAAGAGCTAAAGAAAGTTTGGGAACCTGCGGCTCAGGGCAAAATCACCAACTGGAAGCAAATCCGAGCATCTTACCCGGACAAACCCCTGCGGCTGTTTGGTCCTGGTCGGGACTCTGGCACCTTTGACTACTTCACTGAGGTGACGGTTGGTAAGGATGACAGTCGAACAGATTACGTTGCGAGTGAAGATGACAATACCTTAGTTCAGGGAGTGCGCCAGGACCCAAACGCTCTGGGTTACTTTGGTTTCGCTTACTACGAAGCAAATCAGAACCAGTTAAAGGCATTGGCGATCGATAACGGCAAGGGTGCTATTCTGCCCGCTCGTGAAACCGTGGAGAAGGCTCAATATCAGCCTCTATCTCGCCCACTATTTATCTATGTGAGTTACAAATCAGCTCAAGACAAACCGGAAGTGATTGCCCTTACCCGCTTTTATCTAGAGAACGCGAAACGGTTGGTCAGCTCAGTTGGGTATATTCCTCTACCGGATGAAGGCTATCACATCGCAGATGTTCACTTCACGGTTGGTAAGGTAGGAACTGTTTTTGCAGGACAACCACAACCCAACCTCACCATTAGTGAACTGTTACGAAAGCAGAAATCTTTTTAACTGAGCAATTTTTCTTGAGCCTGTTTCCTGCTAAAAACCTAATCAAGTGGAATTTTCTAGCAAAATTGCGCTTGACACATCAATTTTTATTGAAATAATGGAGATGGTAAGTTTTTAGCTGAGTATGAAGACACTTTCCAGATCCGAGCGAGTATCAGGGCAATGGAAACGCATTTTACGATCGATCTGTCCCTGCAAACGGGAAGCGATCGCCGAAGCAGTGGGCACCTTCATCCTGGTCTTTGCTGGAACAGGGGCTGTCATGGTGAACCAGATAAGCGAGGGTGCTGTGACCCATCTGGGAGTTAGTTTAGTGTTTGGGGCGATCGTGGGAGCCTTGATTTATTCGTTTGGCTACATCAGTGGTGCCCACTTTAACCCAGCCGTTACCCTGGCATTCTGGTCAAGCGGGTTCTTTCCTCACAAACACGTTGTGCCTTATGTCCTTGCCCAGTGTTTTGGAGCAATTTCTGCCTCCGCAGTTTTAGTGCTGTGTCTGGGTCGAATTGGCAAACTGGGTGCAACGTTCCCACTCAATGACAATTGGCTGCAATCGCTGGTATTGGAAACTATTCTGACCTTCATCTTAATGATGGTGATCTTTGGTTCGGGGCTAGATCGACGTGCTCACATTGGTTTTGCAGGCATTGCGATCGGGTTAACCGTAGGGGTAGAAGCTGCATTTATGGGACCGATCACAGGAGCGAGTATGAACCCAGCCCGATCGTTTGGACCTGCTCTGGTTAGCGGCATTTGGCAACATCACTGGCTTTATTGGGTTGCTCCTATTCTTGGGGCACAATTGGCTGTCTTGGTCTATCGCCAGCTTTCTGACAATTTTCATGATGATAGTAAGAGGGCTTAACTCTCAACTCATTTGCGTCCTAATCAATTCATTTCATGGCAACTACGACTGCAACTGTTAAAAAACTTTCCTTTCTGGATCGGTTCCTGACGCTCTGGATTTTTCTAGCAATGATTGGTGGAGTTGCTTTAGGCTACTTCATTCCGGGTGTTGAACAATTTATCCACCAATTTCAGGTCGGAACGACTAATATTCCAATCGCCATTGGTCTGATTCTAATGATGTATCCACCTTTAGCGAAGGTTAGGTACGAAGAATTAGGCGATGTCTTTCGCAACGGCAAAATTCTGGGAATTTCTCTGTTGCTGAATTGGGTGATTGGTCCCATTTTGATGTTTCTGCTGGCAATTACATTCCTCAGAAGCTACCCAGACTACATGGTGGGGCTAATTCTGATTGGTTTAGCTCGTTGTATTGCAATGGTGGTTGTTTGGAGTGACTTGGCGCGAGGTAATACAGAATATACCGCAGGCTTAGTGGCATTCAACAGCATCTTCCAGGTCGTTTTCTACAGTCCATTTGCCTGGTTGTTCCTGAGCGTATTGCCACCCCTCTTTGGCTTGCAGGGTAGCGTAGTGAATGTCAGCATTGCCGAGATTGCCAAGAGTGTGTTCATCTACTTGGGCATTCCGTTTCTCGCGGGTTACTTTACTCGATTCTTTCTGGTGAAAGCGAAAGGGAAAGAGTGGTACCACGCAGAATTTGTTCCTAAAATCAGCCCGATTACCTTAATTGCGCTACTGTTCACGATCGTGGCAATGTTCAGCCTGCAAGGAGAAAAGATTGTCCAAATCCCGCTGGATGTAGTGCGAATTGCAATTCCGCTGCTGATTTACTTTGTTGTGATGTTTCTGGTTAGTTTCTTCATGGCATGGCGGATTAAAGCGGATTACTCTAGAGCCGCGAGTGTGGCTTTTACGGCGGCTGGAAACAACTTTGAACTGGCGATCGCTGTTGCTGTTGCCGTATTCGGTATCAATTCTGGGGCAGCGTTTGCAGCAGTCGTAGGACCGTTAGTGGAAGTGCCTGCTCTCATTACCCTGGTGAATTTAGCATTCTGGTTTGAACAGCACTACTTTAAAGTTCGCTCGGATCATCTCTAAACCTTTATCTTTTCTGGACGAGTTAATATGGCTCAACCAAAACGCATTCTGTTCGTCTGTCGAAAAAACTCCTGTCGATCTCAAATGGCAGAAGGTTTTGCCCAGTCTTTGGGTGAGCCATATATCGTTGCATCCAGTGCCGGAATTTATTCCTCACAAATTGATCCAAGAACAATTGAAGTAATGGCAGAAGAAGGAATTGATATCAGTCGCAATACTGCTAAATGCCTGAATGAATTTACTCCAGAAACATTTGATTGCATCGTAACAATGTGTGCTAGTGCCAGCAAACTGAATGAGGTATGGAAACTAAAAATTCTTGAGGAGTGGGATATTGAAGATCCATCTGGACAATCAATCAAAATTTATCGTCAAGTTCGAGATGAAATTAAACAAAGAGTACAAAATTTATTTGTATTGATAAATCTCAAACTTCTTCAGTTCAATAGCTTATAGTTGTCCGATTACAGTCTAAGGAGACATTGAATGAAGCGCGTAATGTTCGTTTGCAAGAAAAATTCGGCTCGTTCTCAGATGGCAGAAGGGTTTGCCAGACACTTAGGAACTGGAACAATCACGGTGACAAGTTCAGGATTGGAGGCAAGTCAAGTTAGACCCGAAGCGATCACCACAATGAAAGATGCAGGTGTGGATATTAGCAATCAAACCTCAAAACCTTTGAGTGATTTTAACCCAGAAGATTTTGATGTGGTCATTTCTCTCTGTGGATGTGGGGTCAATTTGCCACCGGAATGGCTAACACGAGATGTATTTGAAGACTGGCAACTGGATGACCCAGCAGAGCAGCCAGAAATTTTTCCGAGAGTGCGGGATGAAGTCAGAGAACGGGTGACTCGATTGATTGAATCCCTTCAAGCGGCTCCCGTTAAATAAGGAGCATTGCAATGGAGCTAACAACCAGTCAGCCAATCCAAGAGAATCTATGGTGGATCATTTCAGGTAAATTGGCAGGTGTCCGAATGCCCACGCCGGAAGAACTGCCTGAGTTGCAAGCAGCGGGAGTTGGGGCGATCGTCTCTGTCTTTCATAACTCTGACAATTTGAACCTCTATCAGGAAGCAGGTATCCCTCACCTGTGGGTGCCCATAGAAATTGATTCTGTGCCGAACCCAGTACAGGTTCAGGAGTTTCAACACTTTGTTGAGAGTCAAAATCGTTTGGGTCACGCTGTTGCTGTGCATTGCAGCACTGGAAAACATCGGACAGGGACAATGTTAGCGGCATACCTGATCGGAGCCGGTTTGTCTTACAAGAGTGCAATGAAAACCATCCTGGACGCGAACCCCAGTATTGAGCTACCAAAGAACCAGGCTATTTTACTCCAGGAGTTAGCACAGAGCAAGAAATCACCAATGGAACAATCGATCGTAGAAAACCTGTGGTGGGTTATTCCAGGCAAATTAGCAGGAGTGCGGAAACCAACCGCAGAGGAAATTGCTGAGTTAAAAGCAACGGGTGTTGGGGCACTCGTGTCTGTGATGGATGATCCCTCAAATCTTGACCTGTATGAGCAAGCAGACCTACCTTACCGCTGGCTGCCCACAAAAGGAGGGAATGCACCCAACCCCGAACAGATTCAGGAACTTCAAAAGTTTGTAGAGCAGCAAAATCAGATTGGCAATGCGGTTGCTGTGCATTGCACCAGCGGCAATCGACGGACAGGAACCATACTGGCGGCTTACCTCATTATTACGGGTTCATCCTATGACACCGCGATGCATGTCATCCAAACTGCAAACCCCAAGGCTGAGTTGCGAGCAGCCCAAACTACATTTCTACAGGAGTTAGTAGGAGAAGTATCAGGTGACAGCATTTGACCATCCCCCTCGAATTTTGTTTTTGTACGGCTCCCTGCGTGAGCGTTCCTACAGCCGGTTGTTAGCGGAAGAAGCAGCTCGAATTATTCAAGAGTTTGGTGCAGAAGTAAAGTTCTTCGACCCACGAGAACTGCCGGTTTACGGTAGCGTTCCAGATACTCATCCCAAAGTGCAAGAATTACGTGAGTTAAGCCTGTGGTCAGAAGGACAGGTTTGGTCTAGCCCAGAAATGCATGGGCAGATCACAGGCATTATGAAAAACCAGATTGACTGGATTCCGTTGAGCATTGGGGCAGTTCGCCCCACGCAAGGGAGAACGCTGGCTGTGATGCAGGTCAGTGGTGGCTCTCAGTCTTTCAACGCAGTTAACACCTTGAGACTTTTGGGGCGTTGGATGCGGATGTTTACCATTCCCAATCAATCTTCGGTTGCTAAAGCTTACCAAGAGTTTAATGAAGACGGAACCATGAAAGACTCGGCTTACCGCGATCGGGTGGTGGATGTAATGGAAGAACTTTATAAATTCACGCTGCTACTGCGGGATCAGGTCGATTACCTCACCGATCGCTATAGTGAACGCAAGGAGAAGGCTGTTAAACAAACAGTCGATGTCGCAAATAAGGCACTGGAGATAAATTCTAGCCAATCATCTTCCAAATCCCTTACAACATAAACACTTCTCAGTTCATCTAGAAGACTTGTCCGAAATATAAATAGTGGCAAAGAAAGATGGTAGAACGGGACTTTACCGCTCTACCAATCATGAAAAATCCACTTGATTATATCTACAAATATCCCCACCGCACCAAGCAAATCTTGGGGATTGACTACAAGCAATTTCTGCAACTGTTGGAACAGTGTGAAGCAAAACGCACTCAACAGCAAGCTGAGAGAGAACACCAGAAAATTCGGGTCAATGCCCAAGGCGGAGGACGCAAGCCAATCCTTGAGGTGGACCCAATCGGTTGGAGCAGAGGTCAATGGTGTGGATACGAATCAGCGAACACCCTTGATGTGGGCGGCTCGGTTGCGTCATATCAGCGTTGTTAATTTGCTGTTGTCGAAGGGGGCAGACGATCGCTTGGTCGATCGCTATGGCGATACTGCCCTGCGAAATCAGCCCTCGTGGGATGCAGCCAGAACACTAATGGCCACCACTGTTCTGAAGGATACAGCGCCTCCTTTGAGTCCCGACGAATTGCCTCCGCCCGTCACAGGTCGTGCGCAATTCTTCAATCGAGGCAAGGGATTTCGTACCCAGGCACTTCTGCCTCAGCCTGTTGTGCCTGCTGTGGGAGCGAGCGCATGGGGGATTTATCCAGTTCAGACTAGAGGTTCTCTTCCCTCCAGAGAAAACCGAGCACCGGGTCGCTCTCTTCGCTACCGTACAATGGCATTGAAGGTGCTAGGCGCAAAACCACCTGGATCAAACTGGGTTCATGCTGCTAATGATCTGGCCGTGGAAGCATTGGCACTTGATCCCAAGGGGATTGAAGTGATTGAAAGGAATTGGGATGGTAAAACATGGCAAGAATTTTAGGTGACGGCAATTGTGTGGAGCGATCGTGAACCAGAGATTCTTCAGGTGCATCCTAGGGACTTACCCTGGAATGTATTGCCTGAAATGGTAGAGCTTGCCATTGATGTTGATGGCGATCATCAGGTTGATGCGCTGAAAGTTAACTTTTGCTGTAAAAATCCTACCCGTGCTTTCAATTGTGAATATGGTTGTGGCGGTTTTTGGTATCGGTTTAAGGGCACTTGGTACGATCAGACTAATAAAACCATCAGCTAAATAGGACGGAATTCAAGGTTATCTGCATCGGGTGATGGGCAAGGATAAACCCTTGGATCGCCTCTTGTAATATATTTCCAGGCTTTCTTCTGCTTGCTTAGGCAGCAGTAGCTAGCTATCTTCTAATTGCTGCCTTAATGCCTGTTCGGCACGGGCCATAGTGGCGTTATGGTTATGCTCTGTCAGCGCCTTAATGAAAGGCAGGCGAGCTAGCAGGCTAAAAATTGGGTTTGTAACGCCCACATTCCAGACATAAGTAACGCAAGTGCCCCCTTCCTTTGGGAAAAGTGTCCAACAGCCGGTTCCCACAAGTTGGCCACTAGCATCAAGTTCCATGCGGTAAGGTGCTTCCACATACGTTGGAGTAAGGGTGAAACGAAACGAGTAGGGTAAGTCACCACGATATTCAATGTCGAAAACTTTCTCACCGCTGAGGGCGAGACGGCGCACTGTCACACGTCGGAAATCCCGCATCCATTCCGACCAATGTTCACTGTCAACAATTACTTCCCAGACACGTTCAATGGGAACGCGGAAAAACCACTGAGTTACAAAGTGATACCGGATCATATCTGTATTGTTCCATATGGGGTGGTTTAAGCGTCTAGCGATGACGTGGTGTAATCTAGCCGCTTCGTAGACTGAATTGGAGAGTATTTTAGCTTGCAGCGAGAAGCGCTGGGTTGTCGCCGTGGCACGGCGCTTAAATGGAGATGGGTTTCTGATTACGGCGTATCAAACCGATGCAATCAAAGAAGGAGAGGCTATATGGCACAGGTAAAAGTCTTCTACGAACCAGAAACAGAGCTGCTAACGGTATTCTGGCAACTACCCCGGAAAGAGCAAATTAGCACTGAACTTGGGGATGGCATCCTCCTTATTAAAGACTCAACGACAGGGGAACCGATTGGCGTGGAAATTCTTTCCTATCATCCTGGCGATAACCGTTTTGATGCCGTCAGTGTCGAGCTAGGACAGTTGAGTCCAGTTCAGTAGAAATGCAACATAACACTGGGATTGATCCGCTTTAGTGGACAGTTATAAAGGCTGGGGTCCGTTTTGAGCCGGTTGGAGCCTGGGCTGATCAGCGTTTGATCAGCAGTTAACGATTAACTCATAGCATTTGAAGCACTTGTCTGGAGAGTTGGATCTGGTCAGTACTGAAGCCTGCTTCGTCCAGGTAGTTCAGGAAAGCAGAATCATTGTAGCGAGGATCGACCTTAAGTGCCTGTTGGTAGGCTGTTTGAGCCAGAGCACGATCGCCATTCCCCCAGTGGGCGATCGCCTCTGCCACCAGGGGATGGGGGTTGCTTGGTTCCAATTTCGCAGCTTTCTTTGCAGTCGCAACTGCCCAGTCGTATTGTTGCAGGCGTTCAAAGGCAAGACTCAAATTGTAGTAAGCAATCTCATTATCTGGTTTGAGAACTGCCGCCCAGGTATGGGAGGCAACCGCTGCACTCAATTGCCCACTGACCAGATAAACAATCCCCAAAGCATTGAGCGTTGGCACATCAAAAGGATTCAGGCGCAAGCTTTGTGCTAACGTAGTAACCGCTTCCGTTTCCTGTCCCGCTTTATGCTGAGTCCAACCCAACAAAACTCTGCCAGAGAGATTTTCAGGATCAAGCTCAACCGCTTGTTTAAGGGCTGCGATCGCCTCCGGATACTGTTCCTGCTCCCGATAATTCAACCCGATTTGGCGATAGCCCTGGGCAGTGATCGCCCCAGCGGAGCCAACCATTAGCAGGTTAGCGGCAACCCCCACCCCTGCAATCAGGATCTTTTGAATCAATTCACTCTTCATCTTACAGCGGGTTTCAGAATGGTTAGCCATATCTAAGGAGGTCGGCCTAATTACTTGTAAGAAGGGGTTTGGGGGCTACGCCCCTAGGCAAGGGGTTTCACCCCCTCCACCCCACTAACATCTTCAGTTTAATGACGCCCAGCCCCTTATATAGCGGTTTGCACTTGGGTGAAGTACAGAAATGTGAGGCACAGTGGGGCGCGAAGCACCC
>JBAUTA010000228.1:0-4534 GCA_049581985.1 Kovacikia sp. | reverse complement strand
CTGCATTCTCAGGTGCTGCTGGTTTGGCTCAACCTGGCAAAAGTAAATCAGACTCTTCTTCAACCTAAAGAAAACTAGGGCGTGTTTTAAAACTTTTTGGCACAATGGGAATAGTGCAGACGTACTGAATAAATCCCATGATTCTCCCACCACCACAGCAGACCCGTCGGGGTGAAATAAACGATCAGCAGTGGAACCAAATCAAACCTCTGCTGCCTCCTCAAAAACCGCATACTGGCTGTCCTGCCAAAGACCATCGGACCATACTCAATGGCATCTTGTGGATTCTCAGAACGGGTGCCCCTTGGCGAGACTTGCCGAGTCGCTATGGTTCGTGGTCAACGGTGGCTGGACGGTTTTACCAGTGGTGCAAAATCGGTTTATGGCAGCAGGTGCTGAGCGCCTTGCAACTTCAAGCGGATGCCGAAGGGAAGCTCAACTGGGACATTCATTTCGTCGATGGTAGTGTCATCCGTGCCCACCAACATGCGGCAGGGGCAAAAAGGGGGACCTAGACCCAGAGTCAACGCTTTCTGCCATCGAGCAAGTGCAGTGTCGGGAGGCGTTAGGACGCTCTCAAGGGGGCTTTAGCACCAAGATTCATTTGCGCTGTGAGGGCAATGGCTTACCGATGACGTTTTTACTCACGGTAGGCGAACGGCATGAGGCGGTGGTCTTTGAGCAGCTAATGGAGCAAGGAGCAGTCAAACGCTCAGGCGGGGGACGACCGCGATTGCGACCCAAACGGGTGAGTGGGGACAAAGGCTATAGCAGCGGCAAAATTCGACGCTATCTCCGGTGCCGAGGAATTCGCATCACCATTCCTCGCAAAGACAACGAACGTCACAGAGGTAAGTTTGACAAGTCTCTATACCGTGAGCGTAACCGAGTTGAGCGGTGTTTCAATCGCTTGAAACAGTTTCGCCGAATTGCAACTCGCTATGAGAAAAAGGCTGAAAACTACCTCGCCATGCTGACTATAGCCTCGATCATGATGTGGCTATAGTTTTAAAACAGACCCTAGTTCTAAATTAGATTGTGTTTTGTAAGCAGAGTGAGCCACCATGCCATGTATCAGCCTAGGCTAGTCTTATGCACGGCATGGTGGAGACTCCTCAGCTATGACAGAAGGAGAGAAACGGGCAATTGCTGGGGATAAAACGAATTGCCTATCGATTGAAGCGGAGATTGATCATGACCAATTGGTCAAGGATACGAAAGCGTTTCGTGCCTACCTGGATAAATTGGTAGGAACCATCCTGAAATCTTTCTAGTTAGGATTGAGCAAAGGTATTCCTTTCATAGATTTGTGGAGTCGGGCAAATTACACCGGTTGGCAGGTATGAAAAATTTGCATAACGTGAATGTTCATGTGCTCTGCCAGATATTTCATACCTTTTTTAGAGGCAAAAGCTTAAATCGTGGTATTTTAGCAACGTGAATAAGATAAATTTTGTTCACAGATACTATATAGCTAGGGAGCAGTAATGAGATAACAGGTTCATTTATAACAACAAGCTTTTGTCTTAATGCTTCTATATATCTCACGTCGTTTACTCTTACTTCAGTTGCTACTCTTAGCACTGAGTGCCTGCAGATCAAAACCAGGTTATAAAGGCAGTTTAGTTATTGGTATTGTTAGTTATGACCAAGGGAAACAAATTATTAGTCGCTACCAACGGTTTAGTCGTTACCTCAGTGAGGCATTGAAGGCCCATGTTGAAATAGAGCCAACGTTTAACGAAACTAAAGCACTGGAGCGAATTCAGAGCCAAGCCTGGACTCTAGTCTTTGCTCCGCCGGGAGTGGCGGCGATCGCTATTTCTGAACATCAGTACCACCCCCTCTTTCCTCAACAGAACTACGTAGATAACCTCCGCTCTATCCTCGTGGTTCGCAAGAATAGTCCAATTCGAGAGTTAAAACAGTTGCAAGGGCAATCAGTTGCATTAGGTCAAGTGGGTTCAGCGACGGGGTACTACTTCCCAATTTACAATCTTTATGGATTGGCCCCTGCTGAAGTTTTGTTTGCACCTACCCCTAAAACTGTTCTTGATTGGGTCGCTGAAGGTAAGGTGACAGTAGGAGCGCTCTCTACAGAGGAGTTCAACCTTTATAGCCCAAAGCTAAGTTCAACTGAATTCCGTATTCTTTATGTTGATTCTCATCTGGTTCCCCCTGGTGTCGTGTTATTAGGACCTCAGGTCAATCAAACATCCCAGGAGCTGATTTTCAACGCGATGAAATCTGTTCCTCCGAACTTAGCTCAAGAAGCAGATTATGTGCCAAATGGGGCAATCCCGGATTATGAGTACATGATTTCGGTTGTGGAACGGGTCAGGGCGATCGCTACCCATCTACGAGACAAACCAGCTCGGTTATCCCGCTAGGTAGGGCTATTGCTGGCACTTTACCTAACTGGCCGTCTAACGATAGCCGACCGCTACGAGCAGACTATTCATTCGATAAATAACCCCTTATACTCTGGATGAGGAGCAGTCCGGCTGTTTTCGATCAATACAATCATTTCCAGCGCTTGCTGTCCTGGATAAATTGTGTACCATCTAACCAAGCTCAGGGACAAATGTTTAAAACTCGTTTCAGAGATTCCAAGATTCACACTAAGTTTAATCTGTTTTTGATTCTTGCTATAGTCATTGGGCTTTTACTCAGTAGTGCGGTTTTATGGAGAGCCCTTGAACAAAGGGCAGAAGCTGAAATTACCTCCAAGGCTGCAGTACTTATGCGAACCATGAGCGCCGTTAGGAACTATACCGCTGATCGCGTGAACCCCCTCTTAGTAGGCCGACTCAAGACTGAGGCAATATTCACCCCAGAAGCAATCCCCACGTTTGCTGTTAGAGAAGTTTTTGAGTATTTTCGTAAAGATCCAGGCTATGAAGATTTCTTCTTTAAAGATGCTGCTCCCAATCCAACTAACTTACGCGATCAGGCAGATGACTTTGAGACACAACTGGTAGAAGAATTTCGTAATCAACGTTCCACAGAAAAAACTGGCTGGCGTGACTTACCGGAGGGAAAAACATTTTATGTGGCACGGCCCCTTGCAGTCACAAAACAGAAATGTTTGCAATGCCACTCAACACCTGATATTGCTCCTAAAAGTTTACTGACTACTTATGGATCTCAGCATGGTTTTGGCTGGAAACATAACCAGATCGTTGCAGCTCAGATTATCTACGTTCCTGCTGGAGACATTTTCACGAGTACCCGTCGCTCATTTGTCATTACTTTAGGAGTTTTTATAGGTACGCTTGTGTTCATTGTTTTGTTAATCAACTTCTTACTAAAACGCACGGTTATCCGGCGCATCCAAAAAATGGCTAAGACTGCTCAAGCTGTCAGTATGGGAGAGATGAATATTGATTTTAAAGAAGATTCTAAAGATGAAATTGGGCTCCTAGCGCTGGCTTTCAACCGAATGAAATCCAGTTTAGAAGCATCAATAAAATTGTTAAGTCAACGAAAGGGAAACTAATATTGAGTTCAGGCTAAAAAGCGCTGCCTAAACTCAACTCTCTTTTGAGGATCAGTGATCCAGGCTGACAGGGTTTCAACCAGTTCTGATTTTGACATCTCAGGGATAGATGCTAAGGTATCTTGAACTAAGAATCTTGCAATCGGGCCCATTGCTTCAGCGAGCGATCGTTCACATTCCTGAATAAAAGCATCCGTAATGGCCTGATCGTCTTCGGTAACCGGAGTCTCCTCCTGGATTGGAGGTGGAGAAGACGCTTGCGGCCAGCTTTTTTCCTGTAATGTATCGTCTATGAGTCCTGTAGAATCCAGTGGGTTTCCTCCCAACTGTACCCACGTTGGCGGTTCTGTTGCCGGATTTTGGCACATGGCTGGTAGCCAAGAGGCACCGGGAAAGTCATCTTCCAGTCCCTGCAGTTTGCGACGTGCCTGCCGAAATGACTGGCAAAAAGGAAGTTGCTCCAGGGCAAACGCTTCCAGAAAATGTTTAAAGAATTCTTGTGCCACTCGATTAGACACGGGTTCCCGCATCACAACCATCAATGGAACATGTAACTGTTCCAGGGAAAATGCCAATCCCAAGCCATCACAGGAATTGAAGATAGCCACCTTTAGCCCCTGTTCCACGGCTGCTTTCAGTGCTTCCCTGAGCTGTTCGATCGTGATGCTATTGTGAGTAGAGTCTTCATTAATATAGAGCCGCCCTGTTTCCGCTTCAGTTCGGCTATGTCCGGCAAAAAACAAGATATCCCAACCAAGTTTACTCCAGAGTTGGGCATTGAATTCTTGGCGTGACGGGCTGACCAGAAATATGACCTCAGCATCTTGTAAGCCTTTAAGGAATTGAACTTCAGCTTCTAAGTCAATCCCCTGGCTGTTGCCCAGAACCGCTAGGATTCTGACTTTGTTTTTGGGAACTTTGTGGGATAAAAATTGCCCCCGTTTATATTCTGGCTGGCTGAGGGCAAGTTCTGCTTTGGGATAGTCCTGCAAGAGCTCCCACTGATGCCATGGTAGGCGTCGGAGCCATTGATCG
>JBAUTA010000227.1:0-11695 GCA_049581985.1 Kovacikia sp. | reverse complement strand
CGTTAAAAAAGCATTGCCGGGTCCCCAAGCGCTAGCGAATTTGCAGGTAGGGAGGGTCGAGCCATTGAAGGGCGGTGTGGAACAAGTCCAGGACAGGATCAAATCTGCGGATGGGAGCAAGTGGATGAGGAGATGAGTGGATGGGGAGATGAGTGGATGGGGAGATGAGTGGATGGGTAGTTGGGTTAATCTGCGCTTTTAAGGATTTGCTGCATCGCACTATAGGCTGGCTTTCGACGATAAGAATCGTCAAATAGCAGGGGTGAATCTGGACGATGATTCACCAGTCGTATCCATGAAAAGGGATCTGCTACCCCCCAGGTCGATAAACCCGTGCAGTTAGGAACCTGGAGGCAGACACGCAACACATTTCGATAAATTGAAGCTTGAGCAGCAAGTTTGTCGGCCTGCGAACCTATTCCATCCATGATCTGTACATCCATCTCAGTAATTTTTACCTCCAACCCCAAATCGTTTAGCCGCTGCATATTAGTCTTGAGTTCAGCAAAGTTTGGTGGTTCATCAATGCCAACATGCATTTGCAAGCCAACTCCGTGAATTGGAATATTATCTTGCTTCAATTCCTTAAGTAACTGATAAATTCGATCAGATTTTTTGCCTAACCCTTCACCCCGGTAGTCGTTATAGAACAACCGAGCAGCGGGATCGGCTTCATGCGCCCAGCGAAATGCCAGCCCAATATACTCTGGCCCAATTCCCTCCAACCAAATTGAACTCCGGAGAGATTCTCCGTCAGGGCTGACACTTTCATTGACTACATCCCAAGAGTTAACCTGCCCTCGGAAACGACTCACCACAGTGTAAATATGCTGGCGCAAAATCAGCAGCAACTCTTCCCTTGTCCATGGACGATCGGTGAGCCACTTAGGCAAATTACGATACCAGACCAGCGCAGTACCATGAACTTGCATCTGGTGTTGTTGAGCAAAGGCCACCAGTGCATCGGCATCAACAAAATCGTAGCGATCGCGCTCTGACTGAATATGCCCAAACTTCATGACGTTTTCTGGAATCAGATTATTAAATTCTTTTGCTAAAAGAGCTCGATAGGTTGCGTCACTTCGGAAGGGTTCCATCTGCACGGCCGCCCCAATGTGAATATTGCGCTGGGCAGCAAGAGATCGGAGGGGAACATTGGGTAAGTCCTTCTGATTTTGAACCGGGGAGGAGACGGGTATAGAAGCCTGGATCACCGATGCTTCACCGTGAACCCCACCAAAACGAGGCAATACTCTCCAGGCAAGTAGAAGCGAAACAGCAAATAAAAGCGCCAGGGCAGCAAGCCTCAAACGAGCACGACGAGTCATCAATTTTATCTCTAAGAGACAACAGTTTTTAATCCGATCCGACTCAAGGCCATGGCAGTTGCCAGCGAAATTCCTAACAACACCCCCCAGCTGATCAACTTAAGCATCAGAACTTCTGAAAAACTGAAGGCTGTCCCTTTAACCCAGTGACTTCCAATAGAAAGAAAGATCTGGCTTAAAATTCCATTAATACAAAAGATTCCCAGACTGTACTTTGACAAAACAAGAATCGCCGTCTTAAGCAAGGGAGAAAAATGGGATTCTTTGAGTGAGGCAAAGCAGAGAATCATAATTGGAACACTCAGCAAACACGAAAGCATGCCGTAGTCAAAAGGTGGAATAGAATGTTGAGTTAACTGACCCAGCCAACCGTACTCGGCAATCAGTAGCCCTGCCATGATCAATAAAAGAATGACCTTAAGCGGAATAGAAATTTGATTGGATAATTTGATGATTTTGGGAAGCATTTGATAGCAAGCAACGCCCAAGGCAATATAACCAAACCAGTAGATAACCAGTGGGCGATCGATCTCGCGCAAAGCTGAGACTAGGGGGATATTGGATTGACTAACTAATAAAGCATCGATCGCGACAAACACCAGACACTGTATGAAAATAGTAAGGAGCAGTCCTTGAGAACTTTCCAACCATCGCCGAAATCCTATGTATATCAAAGTTAACTGAAACAGGATCAGCAGATAGTAAGCACCCATAAATATCTCACCCTTCAAAATTTCATGCAAGATATCGATCAATGGGTCGTGCTTAATGAGTTTCAGCCCTGCGGCGATGCCAACCCAAAATACGGTTGGTATCGCAAGCCGAGCAAATCGCTTTCCCAGAAGCTGCCAACCGGTCAACATGGGTTGACGATCCAAAGATCTTTGAGAGAGCAAAAATGATATCGTCAACAAGACTGGAACACAAAATCGTAGGGGAGCAAATAGGGTATCAATCAAAGAAAAATTCTCTGCATAGTTAGAGTGGGGAATAAAAATTGAATGATAGGATACAACTGCAATGATACTAATAGCCTTTAAAGTATCCAGGAAGAATAGCCGCTCTTTCACGGGATAGGCTCCAGAACTAGTGGTTAAAATAGGATGACCCATGATGATCTAAATACCCATTTAGAAAGTAAACACGATCGATGAAAACGGAATTCTGGCGGGGGGCGAAGCCCCCCCGGTTCCATCTGCAACCCCCATTCTTTAAATTGGGAAATTGAGAAAATTGAGATGGCCATCCCTTCAAAACAATCTATTCAAATCAAGTTGCAACGAGTGATTTAGTGATTCCAAGAACTCTCTCGCAGTCTATTTGTATACCAGGAAAAAGCGCCTGAAACATCTGTTTATCTAAAAGACGGTAATTTTCCAACTTGGCAGCTGCCTCACAAACATTCTCTGAATGAGTGTGATTTCCCAAATCAAAATGCAAGAGTAAGTTAATCCGATATCAAGGATCTTCACTTCTCCATAGGCTTCATAGGTCTTGGTAATCATTACAATTAGTGGCCCAATTCGCTTTGCTCTAAATTTAGAACCCATTGAGTTAGAAGCGCTGTAATCTGCTACTTGTTGAGTAAGAGCTTTCGATAAACCCATCTGAGTATGATTCCTGAAACTAAATTGAACGTCGAATCAGGGAAGCCAAAGTTTTTGAAATCCGCCCCCTTGATAGTAAGGATACTCCTATTAGATAGATTCCTATTAGTAGAAATGGCTGAAAAACAACTCGAAAACTCACAAATTGTGAAAGTTGTAGCGCTCCCACGATCGCAATTAATATTGTTCCAGTTGGTATTAAAACAGGAGATATTAATGTTTTCAATTGCCATCGGGCAGTTCGACAAATTGCTAGCCAAAACCAGATGGTAGCCCCTACCCCCATAACCAGCGCAACTGCAATCGCCACTCCCGTTATGCCACCCATCTGAGCCCCCAAATAAAAGGCTGGAACCGAGATCGGAACGAAAGCCCAATTAATGACAGCGTTGACTCCTGGCTTATTCATGGCATTCAGAGCTGTTCCTAGAATTGCCATAAATCCTCGCGTATAGGCAAACACTAGAATAATTTGGAATGGCACAACAGCGGATGTCCACTCGACGCCATACAAAGTAGGAATCAGCCAAGGAGCCGTAACGAATCCAATCCCATACACAGGTGCATACAAAATGGCATACAGCTCTAGCACTTGACAGACATAGCTCTGCTGCCCTGTTGCATCCCGTTGCGCTAATACCGGAAAACTCACCTTATTAATTTGAGAAAGGGCAAAGGTCGGCAGCATTGCCAACTGATAAGCTATCCCATAGAACCCTAAGGACGTTGCTCCCAAAAGCTTGCCGACCAGAAAATTATCGCTGTTGGTATTGGCGTAGACAGCTAAATTGATGCTGATCAAACTGGTGATGTAACCTCGTACCTCTTGCACCGCCTGGCGGTCTGGAATCAAACGGTAGTTGAATTTATATCGACAAAACCAGCGCGAACAAATGGCATTGGCAGACTCCATACAGAGTTCTCCAATCACAAAAGACCAGACACCACCGCCTAATGACGCCCACAGGACTGCCCCACCTAACCGAGCAACTCCCATGCTAATTTCGCAGATCGCCACCTGTTGAAATTTCATCTGCTGCTGCAGCATTGCATCTCGAACACCTGCTCCGGCACCAATCACAAACACTAAACCGGCACAGGCGATAAGAGGCCATAAAAGGGGAATGCCAAAAAAACAAGAGACTGGATATCCAATCAAGGCTTGCAAAATAAACATGCCGATTGAAAAAGTGATGCCCAGGCTATAAACTGCATCGATTCGCTTTTTGTCATCCAGACCTCGCTGGATCAAAACAGACGCGATCGCATGTTCCTTAAACAAGGCTGATAGGGTTGTTACCACTAGCACCATGCCCCAAATTCCAAACTCCTTTGGTGACAACAAGCGCGCCAGAAAAAGTTGGGAAATAAATTGAGACAGCTTGGCTACTGCAAAACTAGACGTTAACCATAAACCACTCCGGACAATTTTTGCTGTATTTGCTTGAGACATCACGGTAGTTGTTTAATATGGTCTGCTAGTCGAATGGCAAGAGCTGCAATTGTCAAGGTTGGATTGGCGTGACCGCTTGTGGGGAAAACAGAGGAACCCGCAATAAATAAATTGTTAATTCCATGCATTTGGCAGTTCCGATCCACAACTCCCGTCTGAGGGCGATCGCTCATTCGGGTGGTGCCAATGTGATGAAAGTGATCCAAGAACAAGGGTTGGGATCGCTCCTCCACTGGGAAAAAATGTTCCAACCGCCCAATCTGATGTTTCTCCAGATAGGTACCGAGAATTTGATGGAACTGATGGAGATCTCGCCGCTCTTGGGAACTGACTCTCCAATCCAGTTTCAACAGATTTAGCCCCAGTTTGTCCCGTTGCTCGCTCAGCATCACCCGACTCTCCGGATCGGGTCGTTGCTCTAAGTAGTTTCTGACCAGCAAAAAGTTAAATCGCAATGATTTTTGAGCCAGTTTGCGATAGAAATAAAGTAGTTTATTGATCACCGAACTCGGCTGTGGCTGCTTACTGTCCGGGGAAAAGTGGGGTTGAAGCAACATATAGTGATTAAGCACCTGTTCCCTCCGCTGCACCGCTTCCGATAGGCGCAGACCAATTTGAACCTTCCCCTTTGCGATCCGGTGTGCAAACAGTAAGGGAGCATTAAAGTCTCGGTTATTAGTCAGGATGATTCCGTGCTCCAGATTAGGATGATCCATATAGTAGCGACCGACGGTATCAAACTGATTTCCCAAGCCGGTAGGCTGCTGATTACGGGAAAGTAACAAAATTCGGGCATTTTCCAGGCCCCCGCAGGCAAGAATGAAGATCTTTGCCTTGACGAAGAAACGAGGTCCATGCAGACAGGCAAGGTGGAGACGCGTAACCTGGGTCAGGTTATCAGATGCCTCAATGTCAGTAACGTTTGCGTGCAGGCAAATATCAATATTGCGGGACTGCTCAAGTTGTTTCCGATAGGTAGGACCAAAGCGGACCGATGATTTACCAAATAGCGAAAGAACAGGGGCAAATGTTCCATCGGCAAGCAGTTGTTTTTCATCCCGTAAAGCGGGCTTATTCTGCCAGAATTCCGCATTGATGTTTTGCAAATCTGGGATGTTGAATAAGTTGGCGGCGCGATCGTAATAGGGTTGTAAATCGTTATAGCTGATCGGCCAGCCACTATTTGGCACCCATTGACGCGCTTCAAAATCAATCGGGCTTAGCTTCAGACACCGTCCTGTCCATGTGTTGGTTGATCCACCGAAATAACGGATGCGAGGGGTTGCCGTTGATAACTGAGGATACCCTACATTTTCAATGTCATAGAGGGATTGGGTTTCCTGATCAAAGGAAAAACCACCGCTCTCTACGATGCAAACCTTGTGCGATGTGTTGACCAACTCTCGAGCGATGGTGATACCTGCAGCTCCAGCTCCAATAATACAAATATCTGTTGCGAGTTCATCTCCATTACTTAATTTCCGAGCATCTATAATGACCATAAGTTATCCCCTGTCCAGAATGAATTAATCCATGAAATGACCCCCTGCACCTCCTGCACCTCAAAGGGCGGGGAATTAACCTGTAGCGTTTAAAGGTGATAGTCGAAAGGTATCTGCTCAATCCTGGATAGCCCTCTACCATTTCTAGTGTTGCAAATCATAAATTTTGCTACATGGGGGTTGGGGGCAAAGTCCCCAAGCAGGGGTTTCCCCCTTTTGGGGGCGAAGCCCCCACTCCCCCTTGAATCCTCTATCCTAATCAAACTGGCGACAGCTATATTTACAGCCGCACGCGGTCAGGGAAGCGTTTTGTTTTTACAGCGGGGGCTAACCATTCGGCAAACTGCTGTAAGTTGGATAAATTGAACGATAGGGCACTCTTTGCGTGGATAACCTTTGTCCTTCAATCCCCATCCGCTTTCGTAACTCTTGATCTTGACAAAGCCTCAGGAGAGCATTGGAAACTGCTTCCGGGGAATCTGGGTCAACCAGAATGCCGTTTTTTTCGTGATGCACCGCATCAACCACTCCCCCAATCCGGGAAGCTAAAACTGGTTTACCAAAATAGGCTGCTTCCACATAGACAATGCCAAATCCCTCAATGCTGGATTCCTCTGCACTAAAGAAGGTCAGCATGCTAAAGAAATCGCAGGCCGCATAGTATCCAGCCAGCTGCTCGTCAGGAACAAATCCCGCAAAATGTACCTGATCTGCCACTCCCAAATGCTCAGCCAGTGTTTTTAATTCTGCTTCCAATGCTCCCCTGCCACAGACTAAGTAATGCACCTCTAATCCTTGAGATCGCAGCAGTGGCAGATTTTCAATTACGCGATCAAATCCCTTACGACGCACTAACCGTCCAACGGAAAGAATGACGATCGCCTTTTCATGAATTCCATACTGCTTACGGATCTCAGCTCCTAAACACTGGGCAACCTGAAGATTGGCTGCCTCGCCAAATTTAGACGGCCTGACAGTCGGGTTAATCACATAGGTTGGCACCTGGCAGTCAAAGTGGCTAAGGAGATGCTTCTGAGTAAAAGAACTATTGCAAACCACTCCTTGCATCCGGTTGAGGGTCCAGGTAAACCCAGCCTGCAACAGGGGATGACGTTGGGGACAAAGCAGATCGTTACCATGCAAATGCAGGAAACATTTACAGGGCAATAGATAGCTGAGCAACAACAGGGAGGGAAAGTCGTAACCATGGCCCCACTCAATGGCATGATAGCGGTAGCGGAAGTAGAGCCTGATAGCCCAAACCACTGACCAGAACAAGTAGAGGATCTGGCGTAGAACACTACCCAGTTTTCCAGTCTGTAAAAAGGCTGGAACTGGCCAACGGTAAACCGGAAAAGGTTGAGCCTGATCAAAGTCCTGATCACCCGGTAGGCTGGCAGATAGCACCACAACCTGCTCTGGGTCCTGGAGGCAACGGTTGTAAATATACTCCTCAATCCCCCCCTCTTTTGGAAAGAACGTGCGGGACACAACTAAGATAGGGAAGGTGGATGCTGCAGACATGTTAGAGGCAGGATCAAGCATCATAATTTAGTCACCATAGTGATTTTGATCCAACGATTCAGCCTTCAGCAACAAGACTGACGGAAGATCTATAGGCAGACTGGTCGATAACCTTCCGTGCGAAAGTAGTTGAGTCAACACAATAGATGTCGATATAGTCAGGAGCCTGAAAGGACTCCTTGACCAAACGTAGATGCCCATCATTATCTCCCTCTACATACGACCGATTGGCTGAGTTATGGGCGGCAATAATCCCACCGGGTTTGAGGAAAGGTATCCAGCGAGAGTACGCCGATCGGACTCCCTCTGGGGACTGATCAGCATCCATATAGAGCAAATCAATCGGGGTAGACCATCCCTTTGCGATCGATTCTGCTGTCCCTTGATGAACTTCTACCCAGTCTTCTACCCCTCCCCGACGCATGTTGTCGTCAAATCGTTCTCTTAAGGACTTTTTAGATTGACTAGCAATGCGACGAAAAACAGGAATAGAATGGTCTTCTCCAGAGCCATCAAAAGGATCGACACAGTGAACTTTGCCACTGCCAATTAGCTTTCTGGTGCCTCCCATAAACAGGGCCGCTCTACCCAGAAATGAGCCGATTTCGACAATCACAGCATCATCCGGCAGAGATTGACAGACCTGAGCCAACGCGAGCAATTCTTTGGGTGTTGTCCAACTCGGAATTAAACGAGCCTGAGCAAAGTACCCTCCCAACTTGCCGTAGCGTAACCGGCAGTAAGGAGGCAAGAGGATTGACTTAGCAGTTGGTTTTAACGATTCAAGCAGTGACATTAGGGATATCCTTTATTGAAGTAATCCTGGACATTAATTTTGGTAAGAACTTATCTAAATCGAGATACTAACTTCGAGCTGCAATCAATTTTGAGGATAACTTTTGACCAAAGATAACTGTTTGAAGTACGAGTGTATTGACTGGACGAATCAGGGTATAAGATTGCTTCTGAATCTTATGGATTGCTTCTACAATTCCCTGGATTTGATCAGGAGTTCCTAAAAGTGTGGTGTGCGGTAAACAGACCACTTCCCTTGCGACTCGCTCTACATTAGGAAGAGATAGGGATGCGTAATCTGGCAAATAATCCCCCTTTCGGTCTTGAGTCAGGCATCCTCCCCCTGCTCCAAACGCTCGATTTTGAAATAAAGGCGTTTTATGCATAGGCGGATAACCCGATCGCCCACAGGGAACCCCTTCAGCCTGGAGTGCTTTCATAAACAAATGGGGTGGAAGACCGTTGAAGGCTTCAGAATCGTAATAGAAAAGGTAGAGATAACCGGGAGCTTTGTCCTTCGGGGCACGATATTGAGGCGTAATTCCGGGAATCTGGCTCAACCCCTTATCAAGGATTTCAATGCTGTTTAGTCGCTGGGGAATTTGAGTGGTAAAGCGTTGCAACTGCACCTGAGCGATCGCAGCCTGAAACGCGGTAAGACGATAGTTAGACCCTACCTGCCTGATGTCTGGGGTGGATGAGCTGTAACTCCGTCCTTCTTCCCGTAGACTCCAGCATTTTTCGTAAAGAGGCGTATCATTGGTCACAATCATGCCCCCCTCACCCGCTGTGACGACCTTGCCTCCCTGGAAACTAAAGGAACCCGCAATCCCCAAACTTCCAGTCCGGCGTCCATTGGATTCTGCCCCGTGAGCATGGGCACAATCCTCGATCACAGCAATGTGATGCTCCCTGGCAATGGTCAAAATCTGGTCAATTAGACCTGTGACTCCAGCAATATGTACTGGCATCACAGCTTTTGTGCGAGGGGTAATAGCGGCACGAAAAGCCTCAGGGTCTAGCGTAATGGTGTCAGCATTGATATCCACAATAATCGGGGTGGCCCCTGTCATCAACACCGCCGTTGCCGTAGCAATAAAGGTGTATGCCGGAACAATCACCTCATCACCCGGCCCAATCCCCAAGGCGCGCAGAATGATTTCCATTGTCTGGCTGCCATTGGTCACTGCCAGGGCGTGCCGCGTGCCCTGAAACGTGGCAAAAGCAGATTCCAGCGTTACTATAACGGGGTTAGTACCGCCCCAATGTCCACTGTGAACGACAGACTGGACAGCTTCAATTTCCGATTGATCAAAGATTGGCCAATGTGGGAAGGAAGTTTCAATAACTGGATGTCCACCCAATAGCGCAAGTTGACTCATGCCAGTTCAAACTCCTGAGAAGCGGATTGAACTTTAAACGAATAGTGATTCATAAATGAGTAAGGGAGCAAGGGAGCAAGGGAGCATATTTTTGGATCTTCGCCACAGCCTCGACAATCTCCTGAATTTGGTAAGCGTCTCCTAGCATGACTGAGTGGGGCAGGGCAATCGTCGTCTTTGCCAGCAGCTCTGCATGGGGGAATGTTAGAGCCGCAGACTCAAGTAATGCTGTGCTGGGCAAGTTACCGGAGTTCGCAGGTGCCTCAGCTTCAAGCCTGCCCTGCTGGAACAAAGAAAGCTGGTGCAAAGCATTGTATTCAGGGATCTGACAGGGAACTCCCTCAGCCTGCAGCGCGGCAATCAAACGATCGCGGGCCAGGCCATTAAAAGTGGCTGCATCGTAGCGAAACAGATAAAGGTAGGCAGGAGCCTGATCTTGAAGATTGCGGCGCTGCGGAATGATTCCAGGAATCTGGCTCAGCCCTTGATCCAGAAGCCCCATATTTTTCAGACGCTGAGGCAACTGAAGCTTAAAGCGTTCTAACTGAAGCCGAGCGATCGCCGCCTGAAACGGAGCCATGCGGTAATTTGTCCCCACAGCGTAATAGCCCGTCGGAGATTTCCCAAAACGACGACCACAGTTATGCTGGCTCCAACACTTTTCGTAGAGTTTGTGATCGCGGGTAACAATCATCCCTCCCTCACCCGCAGCTATCATCCGACAGTCCTGAAAGTCAAATGCACCAGCAATTCCCAAACTACCAACCCGTCGCCCCCGTGATTCGGCTCCATGGGCATGGGTACAATCCTCAACCACAAATATCCGGTGCGCCTGGGCAATGCTGAGAATTTGATCAATCTCTCCGGTTACCCCATTCAAATGCACTGGAATGACGGCCCGTGTCCGAGGAGAGAGCATCCTACGCAACGATTCAGGTGCCAGGGTCATGGTGTCAAGCTTGACCTCTGCCAGAATTGGCGTTGCCCCAACCTGTAAGATCGTCATTGCCGTTGTCCCTGGCGCATAGGCTGGAACAATCACTTCATCTCCTGGCCCAATTCCCAAACTACGCAAGATAATTTCCAGCGCATGCACTCCGTTAGTGACTGCCAAAGCAGACTGGCTACTCTGAAATTTAGCAAAAGCAGCTTCCAAATCCTTGACGGCAGGGTGCCCGTTCTTCCCCATCCACCACTGACCACTTTCAACGACCTTGCTGACGGCTTCAACCTCAGGCTGGTCAAAGACTGGCCAGGTAGGAAAGGGAGTCGTGACCGTTGGTTGACCGCCCAGTAATGCCAGATGAATCATGAGTTAATCCCTCCCTGTTGACCGGTTATCAAGCCAGGATTTCCTAAGGATTTCAAATTGGGATGGGTGGTTTCCATGTCAATCTGCTTTTTAACGGGATTTTGAGGGCTAATCCCCGTGATTTTCATAATTTTTTGTGCATAACTGGAAACACTACACTCCTGGTTGATCCATTCCTGCCCCGCCATCAATTGATTTGGAGTATTCGGATCTTCTGCAATCCGAAGGATGGCTGCTGCAGCGGCGATCGGATCGGTGGGATCAACAGCCCACTCCGGTGCAAAATGACTTAGGATTTCCCCAATTCCACCGGTCCGACTCCCCACCACCGGAACTCCAGAGGCGATCGCTTCAACCACTGCACGCCCAAATGGTTCTCTGGGTGCCAGGGTAACCATCACATTGGCGTATTTATAGTAAGTTTCAATATCAAACACGCCGGGAAGAACGGTGAAATAGTCAGCGACACCCGCTTTTTGGGCAGCATCGATTAACTCTTTAACCCAAATCTCACAGTCAGGCCAAATTTCTCCGATAAGCAGAACATGATAAGGATATCCTTGCTTCCTTAAATGGGCCAAAACAGGAATGAGAGCTGGCAGGTTTTTATCATTAAAAATTCCCGGTTGGGTAATCCGGGAAGTATTCAAAATAATTCGAGCACCTGATTGCAAAATTGGGTTTAGTGATTCTGGTGGAGAACCAATCGGCAGTGGATAGGTATTAAATTTCTCCGTATCAACAGGCTGGTAAAGCACTCCCTGAATATCTGGCATCAGGCGTTGAATATGG
>JBAUTA010000226.1:0-3661 GCA_049581985.1 Kovacikia sp. | reverse complement strand
AACCCTAGTAGACCAAAACGAAAGTTTTAGAGGGGGACTAGGGGTGGGTTCCCCACTCCCCCATGGTGCAAAATTGATAATTTGCAATACTAGTGGTTAGTGGTTAGGAAGCACCGCTCACCAACCAAACATTAACAACTTAACAACTTTTATCCATTTGGCGATTCATTCGGAAAGGCAGGCTCAAACTGCGAGGGCATATGGACTGGCTGCGAGCGCACCAAGTTGAGCCAGCGATCGCCCGCCGCAACGTATCCCAGCTCAACTAGATAGTCACGATCTTGAACAGCGATGGGGAGATGACGATCCTGAGCCTGTTCATCAACGTCAAACTGCTGAATCCTTAGGGCAGGTTGTCGCTCCAGGTCAACGCCGTCTGTAACATCGTAGAGATTGAGCACCAGCTTTTCTCCACCCTGGCGACGCAGGGTTTCCTTAGCCGATTCAGAAACTTCCCAATAGGCATAGGCAGCTTCAGCATTACGAGGAACGAGGATAATGCGCCCGACCTCTGGAGCCAGGTCATCGTCCCCTGCTCGATCCTGCGCCAGGGCTTTACCCATCGTGGTTGCTCCGACGGCTGCTAGCGCGGCTCCTCCCGCCTGCAGTGCCTCCCCTCCCCGATCAACTGAGAAGGGATGGGTCGTCGCCCCGCCCCCAGGGTGCGGATCATTTCCTGCAGGAGCACAGGCAGGAACCCGCACCGATTCCGACCGAGCGATCGGCAACCAGCGGTGATCACGGGTAACATAGCCCAGTTCAGCCAGATAGTCACGGTTGTCTACCTGAATCGGAATATGAAGGTCAGGGGATCGCCCATCGCTGACAAAATCCTGGATACTATGAGCATTCTGGCGATCCAGATCGATGTCAGTCACGTCATACAGCCGCACCACCAGTTTTTCCCCACCTTGACGACGATAGGCCGCATGGGTTGTCTCTGACACTTCCCAGTAGGCGTAAGCATCCCGACAGTTGTACGGGACGAGAATCAGCCGACCTTCAGCAACTCCAGCTACCGCAGCAGGAGCAGCACGGGTTTCCGCTCCCCGGCGTTTCAATAGCCACCAAAGTAGTCCGCCCAGCAGGGGAATTGAGAGCCACCAAAGCCACCAGGAACCAGGGGTAGAGACCGTATCCAGATTGGCAGGCGGAGACTCAACGGTTGTATCTGAGGACCCGATGATTGGGGAAGTAGGCTCTGAGGGGAGAGCCGCAGTTGCGGCAGCGACTCTGGCTTGTTCAACCGCCTGCTGATTTTGAGGGGCGATCGCGTAGTCCAGGAAAGCTTTCACACCAGGACTGGGTTCAGGTCCTTTGTAGACGTAAGCCAGCGGTTGAGAGAAGGGATATTTCGCATTGGTAGGCAGGGCATTATGCATGGCAACTACGTGGATGCCTGACTTACCCATGACCTGATCGGCGATCGCGTAGCTGATTCCATTGGTGCCTAACCCTTTGACGATTGCTTCCGTATTGTCTTCTGAGAGCTTGACAGCATTGGGGCCTGTCCGAAATGGAGCATTTTGAAACACGGGATAGTTTTGAAAAGCCTGACGGGTGTTGCTGGTATGGGGTCGGTCAATCAGCCGAATTGGCCCCGCAGAGCGCCCCAGTTTGGACCAGTCGGTAATCTCCCCCCGAAAAATTTTAGCAAATTGATCCAGCGTCAAACTTTGTTTGAAGGGATTGCTAGCTCCCACAATGATGGCAATTTTATTGCGCGTCAAAGGTGCGAAAACCAATCCTTTTGCCGTTTCCTCTGCGGTTAAAGTTCGACCGATCGCGACCAGATCCGCCCTGCCATCCAGCAATGACTGAAGCGCAGCATCCGTTTTACCGTCAGCAAGCTCAACTTTGGTGCCGGGAAACTGCTGCTCAAACCGTTGTTTGAGCACCTGATTAATGGTTCCCAGACTGCTGGAGCCAGCGATTTTGACGGTTGTTCCTTGGGGATCAGCTGTTGACACACTTAAATCAACCGCAGGAGATTGAGCCAGAACGGGATATCCCTTAACTAGAGGTGGAACCACAGCCACAGCTAACAGAATCGCTAAAGATGGGATTGAAACCTCTTGTGTGCGGACTCTTCTCATGAACCTAACCCTTAAAAAATTTTAAATAGGGGAGAGTCAGGAGGCAATCATCAGCCCTTGGGCCTTGGGCATCCGCTTGCGATCCCCTGTCCCCGATCTCCGCCTGTTCGCCCTTCCCCCCGCTTTAGGCGGGCGGATTAAGAAACCGTGTGGCAAATTTGAACACATCTCCTAAGTCCGCGTTGCCATCGCGATCGCTATCCAAAAATGCCTTCAAAACCGGATTAGTCCCCGAAACCCCCGGTTTATTTGCACCAATGCTTAAAAAGCCCGTCACCGCCGACATGAGACCGGGCAACAGGGCTTGCAGAGTTCCCGCAGGTAACCCCGTTTTTTGAGAAACTGCCTGCACTATCTGCTGCTGCAAGGGTGGCGGCAGAAAGGACTGAAGGACTCCAGTTCCCGTTCCCCCTTCCGCCAGTCCAGCCACCCCATCCAATGGCAAACCACCTGCCATTGCTCCTTGTTGTTTCAAAGCAGGAACGAGAAATCCGCCCAAACTAGACAAAACCGTTTGCAGCGTGGATGAACTAATTCCCCGATCGACCCCTAACTGTTGAATCGTATTTACAGCATTAGTCAGTTGGTCAACATTCCCCTTTTGATTGGGATTGTTAATTGCACTCAGGATCTCGAAAAAAATGCTCATTGCTTCGTTCCTACTAAAAGAATTATGAATATAGACCCCGTCAATATAGACATAGATAGATATAGACAAATGACTAATCGGAAACAAAGCGCTTCTTAATGAAGGGAAGTCGAACCCATCAAGACCATCAGAGCATCAGTGAAGTCAAGGGATACCCGCATTCAATCCAAGAGTCGCCATACCTTAATAGCTAAATGACATCCTAATAAAGCGCCTTCAACCTATTCAGTACTATCGATTCCACCACGCCTGACCTACCCTAATCAACCCGCCCCTCAGGCATTGGCAATGCTTTCAGTGCTGATATTGATGAGGGCTACCTATTCAGACAAGCACTTCGTTACAACATCATGTCAAATTCTTCAGAAATCCTAAACAGTATTCTGAATACTCATAGAATCCTGAATAATCTGACCCATTGGTAACCTCAGGGATGCCGATTGACTGCCTCTGACAAACTACCCGTCGATCAAGGCAGAATAGGCAGATCGAGATGTCCAAAAGTCTATATTGTGATGGAAATTTTATGCGAGTTATGACTGAGGGGGCATCAGTCATCCCCGGATATTACCTCAAAAAAGTGCTTCCTTAAAGGATTTTAAACATCCGCTAAACAGCATAAATCCTATTAGCTATTTAGCTGAAGTATAGCATTATGTTTCAGCTAGAACAATCGCTAATCCATTATTCTGCCGATCGACAAACGTAGTCCAAGACTTTATGAGTACTACTTCCTACTCGAGGTTGGGCAAGACTCCCTGAATCACCGTAGGTAAACTTCTGAATGACTTGCCTATCTTTGCTGTAGGCAGTTATTTGTCTCAATCGTTGAACTTGACTTTTACAGTCAACAGACCAATTAATCACAGCTCCATAAACAGGTTGGTTCACAGCCTCTAATAGAAAGGCATTATTC
>JBAUTA010000225.1:0-7049 GCA_049581985.1 Kovacikia sp. | reverse complement strand
GGAGAGAGGGAGGGGGAGAGAGGGAGGGGGAGAGAGGGAGGGAAGAGGGAGGGGAAAGAATAAAGTTGGCTAGTTCGCTGACTTGAAACTTAAAATTCAAACTGCTTTCCCCTGGCTTGCACCCTATAAATTCGAAATAAATTCGAAACAAATCTAAAAACCAAAATCTCACCCTCTTTGCAGAGTTTTCTTTAGTGACGTTAAGATTAGTTACTATGGATAAACAACTCTTCTGGGTAAAAAGGCTGATCTGGCGGAAAAGGCTGCTTGGACTATTACTGGTAATTGGGGTTGGGCTGAGCTTGTTGGCTCCTCCCGCCCTGGCGTTGACCGATGAGCAGAAATTTGTAGCAGAAGTATGGCGGGTGGTTGATCGCGCCTACGTTGACGACACCTTTAACCATCAAAACTGGTGGTTGGTGCGTCAGAAGCTGCTCAAAAATCCCCTGGGAAACCGCGAGCAATCCTACACAGCCGTTCAGCAGATGTTAGAAAGTTTAGGCGACCCGTTTACGCGCCTGCTGAAGCCCGATCAGTACCGCAGCCTGCAAACCAATACCTCTGGAGAGTTGACGGGCGTAGGGTTACAAATCGCGCTGGATCAGGAAAATAAGAAGTTACGAGTGATTTCCCCGATCGCAGGCTCTCCGGCAGAGCGGGCAGGCATCCAGCCAGCGGATACGATTTTGAAAATTGATGGCGTCCTGACGGAAGGGCTATCCCTGGATGAAGCCGCCGATCGAATGCGGGGACCCATTGGCAGTCGGGTGAAGTTGACCATTGAGCGCGAGGGGAAAGCCCTGGCCGATCTGGAAGTACAGCGCGATCGGATTGCCTTGAATCCCGTCGTTGCCGACTTGCGCTTACAGCCAAAAGCTCACACAGACCAGCCTGCCAAGGTGGGTTACATCCGGCTCAGCCAGTTCAATGCCAATGCGGCGGCTGAAGTTTCTGATTCAATTGAGCGGCTGGAACAGCAGGGAGCCGAAGCCTATATTCTGGATCTGCGGAATAATCCCGGCGGGTTATTGCAAGCAGGGATTGAAATTGCCCGCCTCTGGCTAGATCAGGGCACCGTAGTCTATACCGTTAATCGTCAGGGTGTGATGGGCAGCTTTGAAGCGACCGGAGATGCGTTGACCCATGATCCATTGGTGGTTCTGGTCAACCAGGGAACTGCCAGTGCCAGTGAGATTCTAGCGGGTGCTTTGAAGGATAACGGGCGGGCCACCATTGTGGGAGAAAAAACCTTTGGAAAAGGATTAATTCAATCCTTGTTTGACCTTTCTGACGGTTCCGGGTTGGCAGTGACAGTCGCCCGCTATGAAACCCCAGCTCACCATGACATTAATAAGTTAGGTATTACGCCGGATGTGTCGGTGCCGTTAGACCCCATCCGTATGGAGCAGGTCGCAACCCAAGCCGATCGGCAATACCAAACAGCCCTGAACCTTTTAACCACTGATTCCATGGTTGCCGCTGGTGCTTCCTAATGCTGGTGTTTCCTAATACAGAGCGAACCTATCACGATCCCCTGCATGGCGCGATCGCCCTCAACAACGGCGATGCAACCGAGAGTCTGCTGATTCGTCTGATTGATACACCCGGATTTCAGCGGTTGCGTCGGGTGCGGCAACTGGGGCCTGCCAGTCTCACGTTTCATGGGGCAGAGAGTTCCCGGTTTACCCATTCTCTTGGCGTCATGGCCATTGCCCGGCGCGCCTTTGATCGCGTGGCTACGGCCTATCCCCAACTCCAACCCTACCGTCCGGTTGTCCTCTGTGCTGCGCTGCTGCACGATATCGGGCATGGGCCTTTTAGCCATGTCGGGGAGGATGTTTTTGGCAGTAACCATGAACATTGGACGCGCCGCATATTGCAGGAACATGCGCCCATTCGGGAGGCGCTGGATGGCTTTGATCCCAACTTAATCGGCCAGATTGAGCAGGTCTATCTAAAACAGCATCCCATCCCTCTGGTTTGGCAACTGGTGACCAGCCAGCTTGACTGCGATCGGCTGGATTACTTGATGCGGGACAGTTATTTCACAGGAGCTTCCTACGGCAGGATTGACCTGGATCGGATCTTGATGGCAATGCGCTACGATCCGGTAACCCAACAGTTGGTCGTTGCCCACAAAGGGATGGCGGCGATCGAACACTACTTAATCGTCCGCTACTTCATGTATGCTCAGGTTTACAACCATCCCAAAAATATCGCTGCATCCTGGATTTTAGAGCAAACCATCGTGCGTGCCAGGGAACTGCTTCAGGTGGGTCAGTTAGAGGCCGATGATACCGTATGTGCCTGGTTAGAGAAAGAATCCCCGTCCCATCCCTTAGATGAGCGCCTGTCGTTAGAACACTACCTGGCTGCGGATGATGGCGTGTTTACCTACCATATGCAGCGCTGGCAAAGCAACCCCGATCCTGTTCTTGCTGACCTCTGCCGCCGCTTTACCGATCGGGACCTGTTCAAAGCCCTGGACGTGACCCACTTACCGCAAGAAACGCAGGAGACGTTATTACAGAAAGCGCTTTACTGGTTAAAAGATAACGGGTTTGCGGCTAACTATTACTCCGGTCTGCGCGTTTCCTTTAGCCGGGGGTACACCCTCTATCAGCGCGGGATCAAATTTCTGTCCCCTGGTGGCCTGGAGGAAATCAGCAATTTGTCACCCCTGGTACGAGCCTTAACCAACCCCTATCAGCGCACCTGGCTGATTTACCCACGGGCGATCGAAGCGGCTTTATTGTCCGTTCAGCCGATGACTTAAATTTTGCCCACCTTCGCAGACGGAGACAATTCCTGCAGATCGAAACGATAATTCTCAATCACCGGATTTGCTAACAGTTGATCACAGGCGTGGTCAAGCTGTTTGCGGGCAGCCTCCTCACTCTCCGCAGCCAACCTTACTTCTATGTACTTGCCAATCCTGATTTCTTCAAAATTCTCATAGCCCATATGTTTCAGCCCGGACTGCACCGCTGTTCCAGCAGGGTCTAGAACAGACGGTCGGAGAGTAACATAGATTTGAGCCTGATATTGACGAGCCACAATACTATCCCTAAATGTAAAACCTAGCTTACCAGCTATCAGCTCCCAGCTATCGGTTCTGCTTCCGTATCTATTCTTAACCCCTACTCCCCACCCCTCACCCTTCCATGAAATCCTCTCGCACCCGCAGCCAGGATCGGATCCTGAAAGTGCTGAAAACCCTTAATCGGGCAATTTCAGCCCAGGATCTCTATATCGAGTTGCGAAATCGAGAACAGTCAATGGGGCTGGCAACTGTTTACCGGGGGCTGGAGGCATTGAAGCTAGAAGGAATTGTCCAGGCGCGGGCGGTTGCTGGAGGCGAGGCCCTATACAGCCTGATTCAGGAAGATAAACATCATCTCACCTGCCTACAGTGTGGAGGCTCCATTCCGATCGACGAGTGCCCGGTTCACGAGTTGGAAACCCAATTGAACCAGTCCTATCAGTTTAAGATTTACTATCACATGCTGGAGTTTTTTGGGCTGTGTACCCAATGTCAAACTGCCAATGCTGCCAGTGATTCATCAGATTAGCGTTTATGGATGTCCACATCATTACCTCTACCCAGACTCTCCTGCGCCAGGCAGCCACCCTGCTGATTTACCGATCGGTGCTGACTGGGGAAGCAGGGCTAGCCTTTTTGGAACTTTTGCAGGCAATCGGCAATGCCGAACAAAATACTGTCGCAGCAGAATTGGACTGTCTTCAGACCTATAGTCGCTGGTTTAATGCCCTGGCAACCCTTAACCAAAGTTGGCAAGATTACTTACTCACTCGCCTTCTAAGAGATGAAAATCCCTTCACCCGTCAGGTGCAACGGACCCAGTTGCAGGATCTGCCGACGTCTCTAATTACCGCAGCTCAACACGATCTGCAAATCTTGCAGAGCTTTTACGAGTGCAGCGGTCAGCAAATTAGCGAATGGGTTAAGGTCGTTTCCCATCTTACGGCTGCACCAGTTGCCTGGAGTCAGGAGCAATCAGAGGCAACGTTAGATCGATTGAGATCTACCTTGAAAGGGTCAATTAATTGGGCAGAGGGATTGGAGACGTTAGCAGAACTCTATCGCCAAGATGGCGTTGGGCTGTTTGCTGAATATCGGGCATTTCGCTGGCTGGCAGGGCAGTTAAGGGGGATTCCCCATCCCGATCCGGTGCAGATTACGGACCTGGTGGGTTATGAGCTGCAAAAAGAAACCCTGCTGAAGAATACAGAGTTTCTGTTGAATGGTTATCCGGCACTGCACGTCTTACTTTATGGCAGTCGCGGTTCTGGCAAGTCGTCGCTGGTGAAGGGGTTATTGCACCACTATGGCGATCGCAACCTCCGCCTGATCGAAGTTGCCAAATCTGACCTGAAAGATTTACCGCTGATTATAGAACCCCTGCGCGACTTGCCTCAGAAGTTCATCATTTTTGTCGATGATCTCTCGTTTGAGGAAGAAGAAGATGCCTACAAAGCGCTGAAGGTGGTCTTAGAAGGTAATTTGACGGCTAGACCCGCAAATGTGGTGGTCTACGCCACCTCTAACCGCCGTCACCTGATCCGCGAATTCTTTGGCGATCGCCCCCGTCCCAGAGATCACGAAGAAGTTCATGCCTGGGATACGATGCAGGAAAAGCTGTCTTTCAGCGATCGATTTGGCTTAACCCTTACCTTCGAACCTGCTGACCAAAAAACCTACCTGGAAATCATTCATCACCTGGCAGCCCAGGCTGGTATTTCTCTTAGTCCAGAAGATTTGCAGCACCGTGCCCTGCAATGGGCAACCCGTCATAACGGTCGCTCTGGTCGGACGGCCCGTCAGTTTGTGGACTTCTTGCAAGCAGATTTGGCGGTTTCGGGACGCAATTAGTTAGTCATTTAAGGGCACCCAGCTACTTACCAGTCCCCTATTCCTGCCTACCGATCTCAACCCGCTTGTTTTTTGAAGCGGCCCCAGCCTTGATCCGAATGCAAGCTTTGGGAACGCCAAATTCCTTTGCTAGCAGTTGGATCAGCTCTTGGTTCGCTTTACCGTCTACTGGAGGTGACTTGAGGTGAGCAATCAGGCTACCGTCTGCTTCCTGATAAAGCATCTGTTGTTTAGAATTGGGCTTGACCTTAATGCTGAGAACTTTCATACTTCCCATTTCGAACTTTGGGCCTCCACTTCAATCTTGACTGCCGGCCGATCGACTGCACCTGATTAATGCACCTGATTGATGAGGGGCATGTTCGCTTACGAAAGGTTAAGCTGCGCCCCATCCCTGCCCTTATCTATAGCAGTCCTAAATCAGTTGGGAGCTTGAGAGCTTTAGGAGATACTGAAATCCTTTGAATCCTTTCTCCTAAAGTAAATAGGATCGCAATATGCTGTACACTGCAATAAAACCTTCAATAAAATCCGAAAAAGAAATTTTTGCGTTCACGATACTACCCGGAGCATATCTAAAATCATCTGGGATAGCGAGACGCTTTGACGCTTTGGGAGAAAGGCCAAAGGTAGCTTTTCTATCACCCATCCCCGATTTCAAAATGATTTAGGACTGTTATAAGTAGGGAGTTCTAAGTAAACAAGAAATGGAATTCCGCTCCCAAAACCATTCTTGATTGATTGCACCACCCACCTACTGATCTTCATCTGGGTTAATTTAGGCATTTCACTGCTTAGAGTGACGTCGTCTCGGCAGGCAACGGTGTTAGATAGAATTCAGTTCCCATCACTCACTTCACATTACTCAGTTGAGCCATTCACTTCACATTACTTACTTCACATCCTTCACTTCACACTGGCATCAATTAAAAAACTGTAGAACACTGTAGAACAAGGAGTCGCCCATGAAAGCTCTGATGCTCTGGCCCGTTATGCCCAACTCATTCTGGTCATATCAGGAGTCTCTGGATTTGGCAGGTTTACGTTCCACGAATCCACCTCTGGGTCTGATTACGGTTGCAGCAATGTTGCCCTCTGATTGGGAAATTCGCTTTGCCGATCGCAATGTCTCGTTTGAAAGTGAAGCGGACTGGGCATGGTGTGACATCGTCATCATCTCTGCCATGATCATTCAGAAGAAAGACTTTCGGGAGCTGATTCAGAAGGGTGTCGCGCTGGGAAAAAAGGTGGCTGTCGGAGGTCCCTATCCAACTTCGGTGCCGGATTATGCTTTAGAGTCAGGTGCCCATTACCTGATTTTGGATGAAGGAGAATGTACCATTCCCCTATTTCTGGAAGCTCTGGAGCGGGGTGAAACTCAAGGCATCTTCCGCTCTGCTGAAAAACCGGATGTTACTCAAACGCCGATCGCCCGCTACGATCTGCTTAACCTGAATGCTTATCTGGCAATCACCGTTCAATTCTCCCGGGGTTGTCCCTTCCAGTGCGAGTTCTGCGACATCATCAACCTTTATGGACGCAAGCCCCGGACTAAAACGCCAGAACAAATGCTGACAGAATTTGAAACGCTCTACAATCTGGGTTGGCGTCGCCACATCTTTGTAGTGGATGACAACTTTATTGGCAATACCCGGAATGCTAAAGTTTTTCTCCGCGCTTTGATCCCCTGGATGGAGGAGCACCAATATCCCTTCAAACTGATTACGGAAGCATCGCTGAACCTGGCCCAGGACGATGAATTAATCGAACTAATGGTAAAGGCAGGCTTTGTGCTGATCTTTATGGGCATTGAAACCCCGGATACTGATAGCCTCAAGGGGATTAATAAAGTTCAGAACACCCGTGAGTCCCTGGTCGAGTCCTGCCACAAAATCACCCGTGCCGGGCTGCAAATCATGTCGGGTTTCATCATGGGTTTTGACAACGAGCGCCCTGGGGCTGGTCTACGGATTCGGGAATTTATCGAAGAAACGGGCATTCCTCAGGGGCAATTTAGCCTGTTGCAGGCGCTCCAAAATACAGCGATGTGGACTCGCTTACAACAAGAAGGTCGCCTTATGTCAGGGTTGGGAACCTTCCACCAAGGTGCCATCATGAACTTTATTCCCACCCGTCCTGTGGAGGAGATTACCAG
>JBAUTA010000224.1:0-1956 GCA_049581985.1 Kovacikia sp. | reverse complement strand
GTTCACTAACCTCTACACCCGTGGCAACACCGGTTGCGCCTCCATTTACCTGATGCTCGAAGAACTGTTCCATTCCGGTAACCTGCAATCCGGTCAAAAAATTTTCTGCTTTGTTCCAGAAAGTGGGCGCTTTACGACAGCTTATCTGATGTTGACAGTGGCGGCAGCAGAAACGGCAGCAGGCCGCAAACCGCAGGCCGCAGGGAGGATGCAGAATGCAGAATTCACTCAAAACTTAGAACTCAAAACCCAAAACTCTTTTCCAACGCCCCTCTCCCCCCACCCGGTTCCTGACGAAACAACTTCTGCCTATCTTCTGAGCCAGCTTGCGCTTGTCTGGCTTGAGTTTGAGCGCAAGCTGCGATCGGTTCCAATCCTTAGAAAACTCCATCGGGGTGAATTGACGCTGGAGGATTACCAGGCGCTACTGCGAAACCTGCGTCCCCAGGTGGTAGAGGGTGCCCGCTGGATCGCCCGCGCAGCTTCGAATATGACGGATTTTCGGCTGCGATCGACCTTGATTGGACACGCCCAGGATGAACATCGTGACTATCAAATGCTGGAGCGAAATTACGTCGCGGTAGGGGGAGCCCTGGAAGAGATTGTTAACGCTGAAAAGAATATTGGGAGTGAGGCATTATCCGCCTTTATTTTCCACCAGGCATCACGGGAAAATCCAGTCGATCTGATTGGCAGTATGTTCATTATTGAAGGAATAGGAAATAATCTGGCCGCAAAATGGGCAGAACAAATCAAAGAAACGCTGCATTTACGAGATGAGCAGGTTTCCTTCCTGGCCTATCACGGTGCCAACGATGAAGCTCACATTGGCAAACTGAATGACTTGATCAATGCCGAGTGGATGACCATGGAAATCGCCCAACGGATTGTGAAAACGGCTCAGGTGACAGCTCACCTCTATCTCTTGCAACTAGAAGAAATTACTTAAGTCGTGGTGTAGGTCAGGGTATCGGGGATCTACCTGGGGGATCTGTACTACTTGCAAATTATCTGCCCTGACGCATTCTGCACGGTGTTTCTGGCATCACTCATTAACTGATCAAACCAATGGATTGCTATGACTCAAATGACTCTTTTCCGCAAAGCTGCAAAACTTGTAGATGTGCCTCCGACGGAGGAGACTCCTTACCTTCCCCAATCCCACGATCGCCGCAATCCTAACGCCTGGGATGCGCTCTATCTGGATCAGGCAATTCCGCTTGATCCCGTGGCAAAAGCCTACATGGTCCAGGATTTACAAAACTGGACGCGTCATTACTTACTACTGCCAATTAAGGGAATGGCAAATCTATCGCTAGGGTTAATTATGACCGTGAAGCGATTGCTGCCGTTCCAGTTCAGCAATTACACCCTCATGCATCGTTCCGCTGTCTGGTTCCTCAACACGTTTGTTTCACCAGAAGCCTGCTATTTGATTGTGCGTCATATTTGTTTGGGTTCTAATATCGTTAACTTTTTGATTGATAATGGACCGGATCCAGCGATCGCAAAATCAACCCTCTACCCTCACACGGTGGATGATTTGGCAGAGAATGCATTTTTAGAACATGATTTGATTCTGTATAATTTTGTGCTGGATTACAGCAAAGGGCAGCAGGCCAATCCCGATTGGTTACAGCGAGTACAAAAGCGGGGACTGGATTACGACAGTATTCAGCCTGTGCAACTTGAAGTCGATTTTTCGCGTCGTCGCTGGTTGGGATTAGACCTGGAATCTGCGATCGAATTGTTCAAGGTATTCTATTCCTTTTGCCTGACCAGCGAAGAGTTTGAACGGGCGGTATTGTCCCTGGAATTTGATGAGAATTTTGGCTGCTACTTCAGTACGCTGACTGGTAATTACAACTGGAACCATGTCATTACCAACCGCCATCCCTTAGCCCCGGAAAGCCCTTTTGGAGCAGCCCGGAGATTGTTGTTGCATGGCATCATCAC
>JBAUTA010000223.1:0-2344 GCA_049581985.1 Kovacikia sp. | reverse complement strand
GTTGAGATGGGGGAAAAGGCGCAGGGGGAACGGGAAAAGATAACTGGTTGGATTGCCCAGCGTCGATCGCGGTTGGACTGCGATCGACAGATCGAAACCATACCGTTTCTGGTCTATGGGGACGATCCCCCTGCTCCGACTCCGACAACTCACAACTGGCAATCTGCTCAACGGTTGCAGGGCATTGCAGCCAGCCCCGGACAGGCAGAGGGACGGGTTCGCGTTGTTCGTAGCCTGACGAATCTGCCCGATATTGACCGGCAGACGATTCTGGTAGTGCCCTATACGGATTCTGGCTGGGCACCGCTACTTGCCAGGGCAGGTGGACTGATTGCAGAAGTGGGAGGGCGGTTGTCCCATGGGGCGATCGTGGCGCGGGAGTACCGCATCCCAGCGGTGATGGATATCCATCATGCGACGACCTTACTGCACGATGGTCAGCAAGTCCGGATCGACGGTCAGCAGGGCACGGTAGAAATTTTATAAAGGGCGGGGCTGGTTTAAGCAACCGTTGAGGGAACTGGATTAGAGGGCGATCGTAAACAATGCTGCGGCTACCAGTGCTGCGATCGTCCGCACGTGGTTCCAGAATGTCCAGTCAACCAGATATTTTGCCCACAGATTTGCCCCCTCCGGACTATCAGGTTTGACGATCGCCAGCGCCTCGTTTAACGGAACATTCAAGCCGATCGTCACCAGAACGGTGCCAATCACATAGAGCAAGCTACCTATGAGGCAGTAGGCTGCACCGGGTTGATGCCATTTAAACAACGAGAAAACCATCAGAAGCATACAAGCTGCGCCTGTACCCAGGAACGCCGTCATAAATAAAGGGTTGATGACAGTGATATTGATGGTTTGCATGGCGGCAATGCCCTCGGCGGTTGGCCGTCGAGCAAGGGCGCTGATCACAAAGGTTGAGAACGCGAAGAAAACTCCCGCCACCAGTCCGCAGCCGAGGGCAGCGAATAGCTTCAATGCGAAAAATGAGTGGTTTGACATTCTCACTCCTTCCTCTATGGATTAACACTCATCCCAATTTAAAGAATAGGAGTTGCAGATGGAGGTGGGGGGACTGTTACCCGACCCGTAGTTTGAGCAGGGGGACGACACAAAGATTGATTTCTGAAGCCAGGGGTTTCACCTCTGGCTGGGGGCAACGCCCCCACTCCCGCTTTAATCCTTTATCCTGATCAAACTGGCGATAGCGACACCTCAAGGGGTGTTGACCTGAAGCAGCACGATCACCCTGGTCGGTATAACCATTGCCAGGTTAATTGCCTGACTCCTTCACCTGAAACACAATTTTGCCGCGCGTATGTCCACTTTGACTGAGCTGATGTGCTTCAGCCGCCTGGCTCAGCGGTAATACGGTCTCGACGATCGACTTCACCTGTCCTGCATCAATTAGTTGTGCCATTTCCAGTAACCAATCAGCTCTGGGTTGAATGAAGACATAGGCACTCCGACACTGATGCGCAGTGGCTGCTTCCTCAGAGGGGGGAGAGACAACCGAAACCAGGATGCCGCCTGGTTTGACCACCTGCCAGGACCGTTCCTGCACGTCCCCACCGATCGTGTCAAACACGACATCCACAGGTTCCATGACATCCTCAAACTGAGTGGTTTGGTAGTCAATTACCTCATTAGCTCCCAACTCCATCACGAAGTCTCGATTCCGGGCTGAGGCAGTGCCAATCACATAGGCTCCTTTCCAACGGGCAAACTGAACCGCGTAGCTGCCAACCCCTCCTGCCGCCGCATGGATTAAGACCCTCTGACCAGTGGTTAACTGGGCTGCTTCAAACAAACAATGCCATGCCGTAATTCCGGCGAGAGGAATAGCCGCCGCATGAATGTGATCAACCGTTTTTGGCTTGAAAGCAACCTCCGAGGCTTTAACCGCAATATACTCTGCATACGCACCGTTCCGTTTAATCTCAGGCCGAGAGTAAACCTCGTCTCCTGACTTAAAGGTTGTTACGCTTTTACCCACGGCTTCCACAACCCCTGAGACATCCCAGCCTAAAACTAAAGGCAGATCGTAATCCAGAAAGCCCTGCAAATAACCTTCCCGAATCTTCCAATCCACCGGATTGACAGCCGCCGCATAGACCCGAATCAGCACCTCATCTGCCGCGATCGCAGGCAGAGGAGCATCCTCATAGGTTAGAACCTCTGGACCTCCATAGGTGTGAATTCGGACTGCTTTCATCGTTGTCATCACATTTTCCCGCTGACACTTTATCCTTGATTGTAAGAAGGCCTGGGTAAAAAGAAATTAATTAGCACCTTCACCTCAAACCTTACCCCTGAGTTATGCGACAGTGGTAAAGCAATGAAC
>JBAUTA010000222.1:0-2955 GCA_049581985.1 Kovacikia sp. | reverse complement strand
GATTTAAGCCTTGACAGTCCCCTAGGCTTACAAACCCTAAATTTTGCCTCCTAGGAGTTTAGGAACTTTGCCCCCAGAAAGGGGTAGAACCCCTTAATCTGTTTCAAAACTCTATTTTCTTGTCCTGGTTGAATGGCATTTGGCTACTCAACAGATAGAGGGGCAACAGAAAGCGACCCAATGCAAATCTGACAAACTGAGTCGCTGCCTGGACTGAATCTGCGATAATGAAACCAAACTCCTTGCGCTCAAGCGGCTGTTATAGCCCTAGCCATATTATTCAGAACGGGGTGCAGGGGTGAAACTTTGGCGGGGAGCAGCGCCCCTACGCCCCCTTTAATCCTCTGTCCTCATCAAACTGGCGATAGCTATATGACCGACGCACTTAAGTGGACCCCAGAGGCAAAAGCAAAATTCAAAGGAATTCCCTTTTTCGTCCGCACTCAGGCGCGTGAACGAATCGAATCTTTGGCACGAGCAGCCGATCTCGACATCATTACGGTTGAATTAGTTGAGCAGGCGCGTTCGGAGTTTGGGCAATAGATAAGGATCAATACATAAGGATCAATAGAGAAGGATCACAGATTGAATCAATGCCGCAGCTTGTACAGGCGGATTCTACAGTTAAATCATCGTCTCTTAAAACTTCTAGGGCTTCTCAATTTCCCTTCATTTGCTCAAGTGAAACAACGCTGAGATTGAGCATGGGAAATTGGCGCAGCAATCTACCAAAGGGGACTTCGCGATTGAGACGATGGGCTTCTTTCCAGAGCGATCGCGATGCCGCTAGTTGCCATCCATAACGTTGAAAAAACGGGTTAGGATCTTTAGGCGCAAACTGGAGTTTGATCTTGTTGGTTGCTGGCTCCTGCTCCATACGAATCTGTGCCAGTTTAGCCACCAGGGGTGAAACCAAATCGGTCAACCAGCCAGAAAAATTTGGTTGTTTGTCTAACTCTGTAGCCAGGGAACCAACCTGTTCTGGAGTCAGATAAACGAGTAAACCTTCCGTAATTACGAGTACGCTCTTTGACGTGTGACTAATTTGAGAAAATAAGTGGTGCCGTTGCTCGCGATGGGTCAGGTCTGTTGCGATCGTCTCTAACAGGCACATCGGCTTTGCTTGAGCCAGTCTCTCCTGTTTGTATTCCAGAAGATCCGGTAAATCGACTTCAATCCAGCGCAGGGTTGCGGGTAAAGCCATACGGTAAGGGCGGGTGTCTAATCCTGCTGCCAGATTGAGAACGGTATCAATTCCTTGATGAATGTGGTACAGGATAAGTTCATCTAGAATGCAGGTGCGCGTTGTTACTAACCAGCCAACGGAGCGATCGCCCTGAATCTGATGGTAGATTTGCTCCCCTTGGGCTCCCGCTAACCGACGGGCAAACGGATCCTGAAATAAAGCATCCGATCGCTCAGTCTCCAGGGCACGGGCAAATGCAACGGCAAGCGCGGTATCCGAAACACTTTGGAGGAATGGCATTTTAGAGTGAAAGGCAAGAGAGTGAAAGGCAAGAGAGTGAAAGGCAAAGAGTAGGAATTGGGAATTCATTAACAAGCAAACCCAGAAGCCAGACTAAACTCACCCCTCATAGCTTATAACTTATCCCCCATCCCCCATGCTCCTGCGCTTTCCTGTACGTTTTATCATTGCTATCTGGCTGCTCTGGGTTCTGATTATGGTGGGCTACCAGACGACTATTTCTGCCCGATATAGGATTCAAAAACCTGACACGGTTCTGTTTTGGACAGCGGCACAAACCCAGGGAAACCCTTCCAGTCCCTATCTCAAAGAACCTTTTCTCAATTCCCAGGTCGCCTGGGATTCTGAATTTTACCTATCTATTGCCACGCAGGGCTACGACGATCCGGCAGTCCGCACCATTCCCCCCCAGCCAGATGCACCTTCCTCTCTGCGGCGTCCCCTCTCCCTAAATTACGCATTTTTTCCGGTTTATCCCTTTTTAATGCGGTTAGTTGCTTTCCCGTTAAGGGAATTTGGGCTGACTGCGATCGCTGCTGCAACCCTGGCAGGCGTTTTAATCTCAGCTTTGGGAAGTTTAGGGGCAACGCTGGCACTGTGGGATCTAGCCCGGCAGGAACTTGGGGATGAAGGCGGCATTCGGGCAGCCCTTTATTTGCTGGCCTTCCCCATGGGCTTCTTCCTAACCCAGGTTTATACAGAAGGTCTGTTTGTCGGGCTAGCATTTGGTAGCCTGGCACTTCTAAACCGTAACCAGTGGTTAGGAGCGGGAGTGTTGGCAGCGATCGCAACGCTAACACGGGCAGTTGGCTTGTTCCTGGTAATCCCGTTGGCAGTGGCGTGGTTGCGAGAAGTGCAACAAGCCCGGATCACTTTCCGCCCACCAGAGGGAAAGGTAATGATTCGTAAAGGCTTACTGGTTCTTGCTCCTGTTCTGGTTCATTTGATTTGGAAGCGGTCATTTTGGGGTCAAGCATTCAGTCTGGTCGAAAAGCACTATTTCAAGTGTCAGCCTCTAGCTCTGGGCCAAGCCTGGTTAGCCTGGCAAAATGCCGTTCTGTCTCTCTTCGGCAACAATCCCCAAACTTCGGTTTACTTTGCGATCGAACTGGCTGCGGTGCTTTTAGGGCTTGTGGCGTGCTGGAAAACCTGGCGGCGTTATCCGGGTATTACCCTCTATGGATTGTCAGTAATCGGAATATCAATGACATGCGGTGTCGCCCAGGGAATGCCGCGTTATATCCTGGCAGTTCCCTCCATCTTTCTGGTGTTGAGCCGATGGGGTCAGCATATGATTTTCGATCGGGTCTGGACCTTTGCCAGTACTCTGCTCATGGCAATGCTGGCAGCCCTATTCACCTTCGATATGTGGGTTGGCTGATTCTCCTAACCCCCGCTAATACAACCGCTGGAGGAATCAATACAAAAACATAAAAAATGATCTTGAGAATCCACTGGCTGGTTGGAGT
>JBAUTA010000221.1:0-2920 GCA_049581985.1 Kovacikia sp. | reverse complement strand
GAAAGCCCCCATCTTCAAAGCCACTGACAATTTTTTGAGCCGCCAGAGCATCAATAAAATCCTTTGCCCAACTTGCCTGGGTGTCTACAAAGGCAGTGAGTTTAATGCTGGGCGGGACCGTATCACTGGTCAAATAGACCATCCCCAACACTTTGCTGCCGTTGGTTCGCTTGGTTAACCGCCAACCGGGATTCAACATAATTCTGGCGAATTGTCCTTCTGGGGGCAATCCATTGGTTTGACCAACCACAATCGGCGGAGCATCCCGATTGGTCAGATCGGTTGAAATCAGAACCAGATCGTTATCGCGCTTGACCACACTCAGTTGCTGGAGCAAGCCAAAGTCTCTGCCTGCCATACGCACTGAGTATCCATTGCTGTCAGTGCTACGGGCACAAATTCCAGTGAAGTCAAATTGCAGCAGCAGTGGATCGATAATAACCGGGTTGGAGCCGCTTTCACTCCAACAGGGGCGCTTGTTGCTGAGCTGTTCCAAAATCAGGAGCTGGTAGGAACCACTGCCGTAGGGAGAAGCCAGAACGGCAAAACTGTTTTGGTCAACTTCTTTTTGTCCAAAAATGACGGCGATCGCTGCCTTTGAAGCACCCAACGTACTGAGAGAGGCAATTCCCAGCGCAACGACTACAGGTGCAATTCGAGAACGAAGAAAAGCGAACATAACTATCACCCTAATTGAAGAAATTTCAAAGCTGGACTCTGGATGGTTAACCCTGAACTACCAACCAAAAAGTATCGTAAAGTTTGGGTTGATTGGTTAGGACAGTTCAAAATTTAGGGGCTAGAGTTTATAGTCTTCACCCTGGCGAAAAGGTTCCCTGATCAGGGTCAGGCAGTTTCGAGCTAACTGCAAAATCCGACTCTACTTGCCAATGGTTGAGTTAGTCATCTTAACAGCGGTTTGCAACTTTATGAAGCATAATTTCCAGATGCTATCCCGTTTTCTGTCGCTCAGGTGAGACTGGTATCCTCTGCTTTGCCGAATCACTCCTGAATTCGTAACACACATTTGTTATTTCTTTTGTTATTTCTTTCAGATTTCTGTTATGGCGATCCGATTTGGATTGTGAGCAAGAATTCCGCTGGAATCCTTGCTCACAAAGCCTCTCAAACTCACAGCTGATTTAGGACTGCTAGAGGTTCAAATTTCTGTTAGGAAAGTATACTGACTGAGTCTGGTAGTTTCTGTGAGGGGTTCCGATGAATAAGGTAGCAAGCACGGTACTTGTCAGCCTGATAGTGAGCTTTGGCCTATCTGCGATCGCTGACACCAACATCCCCTTAACAGTGCTCGATGCCCCAGAGCAAATCCCCGGTCAGACATGCAGCCCTCTGGCGGTTGTCGATGCTCCTGGGGCAACTTCGATCCGCAAGTCGGTTTCTCAAGTGGGATTTCCCTGGTTGCGGGCAAACTGGAATACAGATTTTGCAATGAATCATCGAGCCAGCCGATATGTGGCATCGATTCAGGCAAAAAGTAAGGGTGATTACAAAATTGCCGTCTATCTAAAGTATCCCAACCAGCCTGCAGACAAAATATTTGAACAAAACGTTGCGTTGGATAGCAACGACGTACTTGTTGTTACAGGTTATCCACGACGCGACCAAACTCCCAATCAGGTCAATATTTTTGTGGGCGGTGCGCTGGCCGCTGGAAATGATTACATTGCTTCAGCGGTAGCCTGCGACCAGCCCGATGCTGCCACTGAAGCCAAGCCCACTCCTGCACCGCCCACCCCTGCACCAGCCACTCCTGCACCGGCCACTCCTACGCCCTAAGGTCTAAGGATCTATCCAAAAAGTAGCCGGAAAGTGGGTGTGATACCAATTGATAGCTATCACGATGCTTAATTGCCTATCAGGCTAAACTTCTTTGTTGAGCTCGTTCCGTCAAGACTTTTTGGGCACTGGATTCAGACTGCTCATGCTTAGGGTGGCGTTGAATGTAAGAGCCGTCTGGTTGCAATTCCCAGGCTTGACGATTGTCTGCCAGCAAAATATCTAGAATCGTTTTTAGCTCCTGGATTAGCTCCGGATCTTCAACGGGAGTGACGGCTTCGACCCGGCGATCGAGGTTACGGGGCATCCAGTCCGCACTGCCGATAAAGACTTTCTCTTTACCGTTATTGTGGAACCAAAAGATGCGGGAGTGTTCCAGATAGCGACCAATAATGCTGATCACCCGGATATTCTCGCTGATGCCCGTAATACCGGGCCGCAGGCAGCAAATCCCGCGCACAATCAGGTCGATTTGTACCCCCGACTGGGAGGCTTCGTATAATTTTTGAATAATTGGCGGATCGACTAGGGAGTTCATCTTGGCGATGATGCAGGCGGGCTTACCGGCTTGGGCATACTCAATTTCCTGCTGGATCAGGTTAACGATGCGATCGCGCAAGGTCAGCGGAGCCACCAACAGTTTGCGGTAGGCCTTCTGTTTAGAAAACCCCGTCAGATAGTTAAATAAATCGGTCAGATCGGCTCCTAACTCATTCCGACAGCTCAACAACCCCAGGTCGGTGTAAAGCCTGGCGGTTTTGGAGTTGTAATTGCCCGTCCCAATATGGACATAGCGGCGGATCTGCCCATCTTCCTGACGAACGACCAGTACGACTTTGGTGTGAGTCTTTAACCCTAAAACGCCGTAGACAACGTGGACGCCTGAATCTTCCAGTGCCCGTGCCCAATTAATATTGCTTTCCTCATCAAAGCGGGCTTTCAGTTCCACCAGGGCGGCGACCTGTTTGCCATTTTCTGCTGCCGCGATTAATCCCTTGACGATCGGAGAATCCCCAGAGGTGCGATAAAGGGTCATTTTGATTGCCAGCACATCGGGATCATGGGCAGCATAGGTGATGAAATGCTCTACCGATGCGGTAAAAGACTCGTAAGGATGATGCAC
>JBAUTA010000220.1:0-3612 GCA_049581985.1 Kovacikia sp. | reverse complement strand
GCGTTGAATCCTCGAATTTTGGAGCGAATTCCGCGATCGGTGGTGCAGAAAAAGTACCTGCCTGCGATTCGGCGTGGGGTCACGGGAGGGCTGCAACGGGTGATTCCGATTGTGGGGCCAGCGGGATACGGCAAAAGCACGATCCTGGGTCATCTCTATGATGAGTTGAGCCAAACCGAGACTCCCTGGATTGGCCTGATTTTGTGCAGTACGTTGTCGCTTTCGACCGGATTTGTCTCTTTTACGACCTATTCATTTGTGGCTGCAACCTTTGTTTCGCCCTCCGGTGGTGGGGGCAACTACGACCCGACGGTTCCCTCTGCCTACCACGCCTCCATGCTGGAAACGGGTTTTGGCAATTGCCTCTGTGGTACGCCCGATTCAATTGTTGACGTCGCAAAACAGCTTACCGCTACCCACGGCAGAGGGGTTTTGTTGATTGACACGCTCGATCTGGTGATTAACCGTCACGTTGTGCCTCCTTTTGCCCAGTTGCTGCGACAGTTGTTGGAACAGGGAGTGACGGTTGTGTTTACCTGTCGTGATCACGAATATAACGATTATCTGGAACCGACTCGCGAAAAGCTAATTGGGTTATCGCAGCAGGTCGATCGCTACTCGGTTCCCAATTTCACAACAACGGAAATTCGCGAAGCGGCAGAAGCCTTTTTTTGCCGATTGGAACCGACCTCAATCGAACGGGGTCGTACCTTTGCGGACAATATTTTAGCTCTATCGGCTGACAACCGATCCTTGCAGGAGATAATTCAAAATCCGCTGCTGCTGGCCCTGCTGTGTGACCTGTTTGGTGAAGAGGGCAATGTGCCGCCCGACTTGACCGTTAGCAAACTGTATCAGCGCTACTGGCAGGAAAAGATTGCCTACAGCCGTCTGGATCAGCGGGACTCTGTAGTGCTGGCAATGGAAAAGGAAAACCTGTGTCTGGAGATCGCCCGTGTTCTGTTTAACCTGTCTCAGGAACGGTTGTGTGAGTCGGTTTATCGAGATGAGCTGGGAATTCAGTTTACAGATATAGTTGCCAATGCGTTTAACGACCTGCGAAGTGAAGGGGTGATCGACATCCTGCCATCGCGTAAATTGCATTTCTTCCACCAGACCTTGCTGGAGTATGCGATCGCCTATTGGTTAACCCGGCATTCTGCCCAGGCACAACGTGACCAGCTTCTTGCCAGATTGAATCAACCCGATGCCTCCTTCACACGGGGCTACTGGCTTCCTGTGTTGCGGCAACTGTTGACCATTGTTGACACCGATGACGAATTTGAACATCTGGTGGCCCAACTGAATGTTGAAGATATGGGGATTTTTGGCGTGATTGCCATTGCCGCTGCCTCCCGCGATCGCCCGGAAGCTCTGCGCAACCTACTGCCAACGGCCCTAAAATGTGGAGAAGCCTATCAGCGGCGATTACGGCAGGCGTTGGGCGTGGCTTCTAAACAACTGATTGAAAACACCTGGGATATTCTGTTGACGGTGCTGCAAGAGGGAGAACATGCCACGGCTGGCAACACCGCTCAATTGGCCGGAGACCTGATCAGCCGCTGGTGGTCAACCCTTAAAGTTCGATTGCCAGAAACGCTCACCGCGATCTCCCGCCGCAGTTCTGCTTTAGCCGCTCCAGAATACCAGGCACAGGGCGATCGGGCGCTTTTACTGGGTTGGCTGCTTCAGCCCTGCCTGCCCTTGCTGGAACAAACTCCCGATTCCTTTCTGCTGGATGCGTTGCAACAGCACCTTGATCGGCTGGGCTATCGCACCTGTGCAGCGGTGATTCAACTCCATGCCCAACCCAATATTCCAGAACCTTATCAACAGATTTTGCTACAAAACCTGATATCCAGAGCAGTGCCCAACCATGAATCCGTTGAACGGGCCTTGTGTGACTTCGTAGCAGCTCAGCTTCCCCCTCAGTCTGGTTCTGGCAATTTTCCCTTGGGTAATTCCTGGTCAGAAATTCTCTATCAATCGTTGCCTCAAGGTTGGGATGTCGTTCAGGCCAAAGCGGTTGGTCGTTGGGCTGCCTGGGATAGGAATGTGTTTGTCGCCCTACTGCACGAGTACCTGTCCACAGATGAAGAACATTTAAGACGCCAACTCATCGCACTCACAGAAAGCCTTGATCAGGGAGCAGCCCCAGCCTTGAAGCAGCATCTGCTGCAACGTGACGTTGAATCATGGACAGCCCAGTATTATAGGCGGCTATCACCGCTGTTGATTCGGAGTGCGCGATCGCTGTCTGCTGCCGAGCAAGAGCAACTGGCGCAATGGTTACAGCCACAGGTGCGTGAGCACATCCAGCATTTGCATCCAGCACTGGATATGTTTGCAGATGCCTCTCCAACTGCACGGCAAGCCCTGGAACAGTCATTAGACAACCTTTCCAGTGCAAAGCAAACTCAAGTTCGCAACCAGCTTTTACGGTTTCAACCAATCGAGCAGCATCCGCCCCTGGCAGCCTTCGATCAAGCAGCCCAAAAGTTTTTGATTGGCTTCTATCGCCAGCAAGCAGCCACTGCTCAACAGGCTCTAGAGCGGCTTTTACAAGCATCTCAGGGCCGTATCCGCGAAGTTGCTCTTCTGGCTAGTTTGGATCTGGATCAGGTTGGAGGGCTAAACCTGGAGCCATTGCAACTGTTCCCCCTTATGCAGTCCATCTTTCCAGGGGTGCGAGCCAATGCGCTGATAGCCCTTACGAATTTGGCCAAACAGAATCGTTTGCTCAAGCCGGAAGAAATAACGCATCTCTGCCAATTGTTATCGCAGGAAGATAACCAGACGGTAGCGCGGCATCTGTGTGTTCTGACGATGATTTGGGTAAGACAACAGCAGCAGGTACCGCCAGGGATTGTAGCAGCCCTGGATGGAATTCCTGCCAGACTCCTGAAACAAAATCTATTTGAAGGTGGCACTGCCCGCGCCATGATGGATGCGCTTAAGGCGATCGCGCAGTCGGAAGACAAGACCTTTGACCCCAGCGAACTGGGTCGGGTGGTGCGAGAACTGTTGACCTCGATTCCTATTGTCCAGGTCAGAAACAGCGAGGCAGAACTGATTGATTTGCTGAGTGCGATGAATCGCCTTGATTTAGAGTTGCTATCGACGATCGTGAATCAGGATTGCCCGCTTCTGGCCCAGCGCGGCTGGCTCCGAAATATTAGCGCAGTTGTGAAAACAATTCAGAAAGTTGACACTCCGAGATCGCCCCTGTTAGACACAATCTTGGAGTTGGACTGGTGTACATCCGAACTCAGGAGCATTATTCTCGAAGTGCGGGGTGGCTGAAGATTCACCTGATACAGGGTTGCAGACCAGTTGACTCAGTCTATGGGTAATTTGGGCGACGGGTGCGGCGCTCCTCAAGGCAGGTGCTTATCCCCGCTGGCACCTGCGGCCTTTATCGGCCTGGCGCACGAGGGTTGCCAATTCTAAATTTTCGCTAATTGCCCCGTCTCAAATCGAGCAGATGACGAAAAATGTGGGTTGGACGGAACGTTCCCGATCGGGTCAACAATCCCTGCGAAGGGCTGAATAGTAACGCCAGAACAAATAGCCCGAAGCTGATCAAAACAATGCAAGGGCCAGAGGGAACAT
>JBAUTA010000219.1:0-3959 GCA_049581985.1 Kovacikia sp. | reverse complement strand
CTGGCGACGTTGGTTTATCTGACGTTCCTACCTGTTGTCCGGCATGGGCGGCTGGCGATGCTGGATGGCGGCATTCTCTGCTTTTTTTTGCTGCTGATTTTCTGTCTGTTGCGAATGCGGCGGGACTTGCGTTGGGGGTTGGGGGTTGGGGTCGCGTTTGGGCTACTTTGCCTGACAAAGGGGATCGTGGCGTTGCTGGTCGGCACGATCGCCCTTACCTTCATTTTTCTGGATACCCCCCGACTGCTGACCTCTGGCTACCTGTGGGGTGGGTTACTGTTGGGCAGCTTGCCTGCTGCGGCATGGTATGGGACCCAATGGTGGCATTATAAGGACACGTTTGTTAAAGTCGCCCTCCAAACTCAGACCTTCGATCGCATCTGGTCTACGGTCGAGTCGCATGGGGGGCCTCCCTGGTACTATCTGCTAGAAATTCTGAAATACAGCCTGCCCTGGCTGGTTTTTTTGCCCTGGGGCTTCCGATTGGCATGGGAAAACCGCAACATGGGCTGGGCAAAGCTGGTTTTGGTATGGACAATTGGCTACCTGGGAACAATTTCGCTGATGGGTACCAAGTTGCCCTGGTACGTTCTGCCAGTCTATCCAGCCCTGGCACTGGTTGTCGGCATGCAACTGTCACAGGTTTGGAATCCTGCTGATTTCCTGGGTGTTCCCAAACATCGACGAAAACGATATCCCAAGGGATGGACGATTTTTCTGAGTCTAGCGGCGATCGGGGCCTGGGCTGCCAACGTTTACTTTGCTGGCCTGGGGACAGATCCCCAATTAAACCTGCAATTGATTTTGGGTGTTGCTGCCCTGACCCTGACAGCAGCAGCCGTTTTGTTAGCTTGTCAGGACTCTCAGTTTATTCTAGTGCTGCTTTGGGGCACCTATCTGTCCTTACTGCTGCTGCTTACCTCCCGCTACTGGATCTGGGAATTAAACGAAGCCTATCCGGTCAAACCCGTAGCTGCCCTGATCAAGCAGGGAACCCCTCAGGGGCAAACCGTGATCACCTCCTATCCTGTCTTTCGACCCTCCCTCAATTTTTACAGCGATCGTCGGGTCTTTCCTGCGGCCCAACTTCCACCAGTTTCAGAAGACCCGGCAAAAATTACTGAGAAGATTCAAAACTATTGGCGACAGACGGTTCAGCCTTATTTGCTAACCCAAAAGCCTACGCTGGATCACCTGAACTTAGAAGCAAATCGGAAAATCGGCAAGGCAGAGGACTGGCTACTGGTAACACGGGATAAAAAACCTGGTCCATAACATTTCATAATTCTTTTACCCTCCGCCCATCTAACCCCGCTAGCCCTGCTCCCATTGCTTCTGCCAGGACGCTGACTAAACGGTAAAGGGCGACGGCACTCAAGAGAATTCCTGGAGAAAAGGCGTGATTCATCAGGGCGATCGCCGTTGCCTCAAACACCCCAATGCCACCGGGCGCGCCGGGGATAATAAACCCGATCAGCCATGCCAACCCGAAAACACTCAATAGGAGTGGAATTTGATGGGGAGAGATCGGACTAACGGCTAAAAAGGTCAGCAAAAACCCAACCCCCCGCAGGAGCAGAAAGCCCACCTCTCCCAGTAAGGGGATCAGGGGATAGCGCTCCATTTGAAATGCAGGGGAGTGGATTTCAGACGCGATCGCCTTTTGCTTTAACTTTTGCAGGTAGATGATGAGCGGATTCAAAAATTTGGGATGAACCGATAGCAAGACCACCGCCAGGCTAGCCCACTGCAGAAACAAGCCCGACAATCCATAACTCACCGCCACCCGCTGGCTGCAAACCAGGGCAATCAGGAGGGCAGAAGCTGCCATCAATAAAGGTTCCAGTAATACACTGAGGGTGGCGGCGGCCATCGTTGCTCCCTGCTTGTCGGCAGCCACAACCCGACCGTAAAACTGCCAGACGTTGCCCGGTAAGTATTTGGCAATATTCGTCTTCAAATAGGTCTGAATTGCCCAGGGAATTTCAATTGGCTGCTGAAAGTCTTGCAAAATTCGTCCCCAGACCCAGCCCGCACAAACGTATCCCAGCAGAGTAATGCCAAGGGCGATCGTCAGACAGGCCCATCCTGCTGGACTGACTTGCACCGAGGCAACCTGTTGCCAGTTATCTTTCAATACCTTGCCCAGGAAAAACAGCGTTCCCCCCAGAATTAACCAGCGGACTAGGGACTTGAAGCGAGATCCAATAGGTGGCATAGGAGAATTGGAAGCAGCCGGACATCCATCAGAATATCGCCTTTCCCAGGCAAGGAAGGGATCAGCGATCGCGGACTCGATGATGCTCCTGAGTCTGCCCGCAAACAGTTGGGTGATATAAAAATCTGCAACGAAGTTCCCTACTCAAAATCGCTTAATCGTCTCCTCACAAATAGAAGCTTTCGCTACAAATCTAACGGCCTCAGGAACACTTTCCTCGCATCAGCATCTTAATAGTAGTTGCGTTAGTGAGTGATTACCAATGTATAAAGTGTTGAAACCACGGTCTACAACTGCTTTGCTGGTCGCATTGGGAATGACGACCAGTTCCTTAGTGCCTCTGGCCATGCCAGCCCCGACTTTGGCCCAAACCCCTTTTTCCGACGTTCAAGGGAATTGGGCCCAGTCCTGCATTAGCGAATTGACTCAACGGGGAATTATCAGTGGCTATCCCGATGGTTCCTTCCGTCCCAGCAACCCCGTCACCCGTGCTGAGTTCGCCTCAATGGTTGGAAAGGCTTTCCCAACAGCAGCACGGGTTCGAAATGCGGCTCAGTTTGTGGATGTGTCTTCCAGTTTTTGGGCCTACAACGCCATCACGTTTGCGTCTCAAACCGGCTTCCTCTCAGGCTATCCAGGGGGTGTCTTTAATCCAGCGCAAAATATTCCCCGCGCTCAGGTTTTAGTTTCTCTCTCCAGCGGCTTAGGGTATTCACCTGCTCAACCCGTTGCAACCACGTTAAATACCAGCTTTACGGATGCGGTAGCTATTCCAGCCTATGCCCAAACCGGGATTGCGGCTGCAACGGAAAAGCGCCTGGTCGTCAACTATCCCGATGTTAAATACCTGAATCCCAATCAGCTTTCAAGCCGGGCAGAAGTGTCTGCATTCCTTTGTCAAGCCTTATCAAGCACCGGACAATCTGCTTCGGTGATTCCATCCCAGTATATTGCTGGGGTGGGAAGCATTCAGCAAGTAGGGATCCTGGCGGGGACACCGATCCCAGTTAAGTACACGGCTGCTCAACGGATTATCGTGGCACCGAATGAAACCGCTGATGTCACTCTGATAGTGGCGCAGGATGTCCGCAACTCCCAGGGCGTCGTGGCAATTCCAGCAGGTAGCCAGATTATTGGGCAGTTGCAGCCAGCCAATGGGGGCTCCCAGTTTGTTGCGCGCACGCTCGTAATTAATGGTCAGCAATATGCTCTGAGCGCTTCTTCTAATGTGATCACAACAACGCGCAATGTGCGTGATCCTAACTTCCTGCAAATTTTGGGGGGGGCCGCTTTGGGATCAGCCGCCGCCGCTGGAATTTCAGGCGTCACTGGCAACCGCCACATTACGGCTCAAACGGTTCTTCTGGGAACCAGCCTGGGGGCTGGAACAGCCGCCAGTGTGGGTCGTAATGTAGGATCAACTGTGCGGGATGCGGCGATCGGAGCCGCTCTGGCAGCTGGGGTTGCAGGGCTTACGGGCGATCGCACCATTACTCCCAAAAAAGTCTTTACTGGAGTGGGCGCAGGAGCGACCCTGGGCGGTATCCTCGATCAGGGTTCTGGAGACCAGGTGATTGTGATCAACCCCAACTCTGACCTGAATTTGACGGTCAACAATAACCTGGCACTTCCCTAAGGGGGGGCAAAACTGTTTTGCAGGGCTGAAAAGCCTCAAAACACCTGGGATATGGGTTTCGTGTACCAATTTAAAAAATGAAGGTTGCAGATGGGGGTGTGGGGG
>JBAUTA010000218.1:0-5953 GCA_049581985.1 Kovacikia sp. | reverse complement strand
CGACTACGGTTACGCTGATAGCTCTTCGGCGTAGTCCGGCGAATATATCCCCGCTGGGTGATTTCCAGAACCGTATCCTGAGCTTCTTCTTCAAATAGGGGAAGAGATAGGAGGGAGGAGGAAGGGGGGGCATCTCCTTCCGTCTCCTGGCTTTTGCCCTCTGTCTTTTTCCCTGTACCTTCTGCCTCCCTGGTTCCCTTCGCCGCTTGCCCATTGGCCGTAACAATCCGTGTTCTGCGCTCATCGCCATACTTTTTTTTCAACGATCGCAGGTCTTTTTTGAGCGCTTTGAGCAGATCCCGGCGATCGTCCAGTAGCCGCTGCAAGTCTTGCATCTGGGCAGTCAATTCGTTAAATTCAGTTTGCAGATTTTGCCGCTCCATCCCGGTCAAACGACGCAGAGGCATGGCCAGAATCGCATCTGCCTGGCGATCGCTGAGGTTAAACCGCTCCAGAAAAGTGATTTTTGCCGTGCTGCCATCGGGGGCGTTCCTCAGAATGGTGATCAGGTCATCCAGGTTAGAGAGGGCCAGCAGCAAGCCTTCTACCACGTGGGCGCGGTTTTCTGCCTGGGTCAATTGGTGGCGGTAGAGGCGGGTCAGGGTTAGTTCGCGAAATGCCAGGAATTGCTGGAGCAATTCGCGTAGGGACATCTGGCGCGGTTGTCCATTATCCAGGGCCAGCATGATGGTGCCAAAGTTGGACTGAAGCGCGGTTTGGCGATAGAGATAACCAAGAATTTTTTGGGGATTGGCTTCCCGTCGGAGTTCAATCACCACCCGAATGCCATCCCGATCGCTCTCATCCCGGATGTCGGAAATTCCCTCCAATTTGCCCAGGGCAACTAGTTCCGCCATCTTCTCAATCCAGGCGGCCTTATTTACTTGATAGGGTAACTCCGTGACCACGATCGCGGTACGTCGGTGCTTGCCCTTGCCAATCTGAATTTCCTCAATCTGGGCCACTCCCCGCATTGGGATGATGCCCCGTCCAGTGGCATAGGCTTCTCGGATGCCATCCGTGCCAACGATCTCGCCGCCCGTGGGAAAGTCTGGCCCAGGAATGAGTTCTAGCAGTTTCTCATCGGACAAATTGGGGTTGTCAATCAGGGCAATAAGCCCATCCACCACTTCTCCCAGGTTATGCGGTGGAATATTAGTTGCCATTCCAACGGCAATCCCGGAACTGCCATTCAGCAGCAAGATTGGCAACTGGGCGGGTAAAACCGTGGGTTCTTGCTGGGAGTTGTCAAAGTTGCCAACGAAATCAACCGTTGCTTCCCCAATTTCGGTCAACAATCCCTCATTACCGATCGCCGCCAGTCGGGTTTCCGTATATCGCATGGCGGCGGGCGGGTCATCATCCACCGAGCCAAAGTTGCCGTGCCCGCCTAGCAGAGGATAGCGGCTGGAAAACTCCTGCACCATCCGCACCAGCGCATCGTAAACGGCCTGATCACCGTGGGGATGATACTTACCCAGCACATCCCCCACGACACGGGCGCATTTGCGGTAGGGACGATCGGGGGTCAACCCCAACTCGTGCATGGCATACAAAATCCGGCGATGGACGGGCTTCAACCCATCACGGACATCGGGCAATGCCCGCCCTACAATGACGCTCATGGCATATTCAAGGTAGGACTGTTGCATCTCCGTGTGCAGCGCGGTGGCAATCACCTGTCCTGCGGGCAGCATATTCAGTTGTTTAGCCATGAGCGTTATTCCTTAGTTCCTGAATTCACAAAACCTTTGTGTAATTTAAGTAGACTGACGTTTAGCATAGTGGCAGATCTGCCAATCTTGATTGCCCATTTCACAGTAGGATTACGCCAGTTGATTAACTGCATTATGCTGGGTCACATTGGAAGGAAGGCATTATGAAAACTGTTTTGATCGTAGAAGACGACATGATTAACGCACGGGTCTTCTCGAAGATTTTGACCAAACGGGGCGGTCTGACAGTCAAACATACGGAAGATGTGGAAGAGGTTATGAAAATAGCCCAGGCCAGGGAAGCAGACATTATTTTGATGGATGTTTCCCTGGCTCACAGCGTTTACCAGGGAAAACCGGTAGACGGAATCAAAATCACCCAAATGCTGAAGGGAGACCCCCAAACCGCCAGTCTGCCGATTATCCTGGTCACAGCACACGCTATGGAGGGGCATCGCGAAACTTTCCTGAAACAGAGCGGGGCAGACGGATATATTTCTAAGCCCGTGATTGACCATCAGGCATTTGTCGATGAAATCATGGCACTGCTGCCCCAAAGTTAGGAACCGACGATGAAAACCGTGCTGCTGGTAGAAGATGATCTGGGCAATGTCCGAGTCTTTTCTAGGATCCTTACACGGTTGGGTGGTCTGGCAGTTAAGCATACTGAAAATGCAGATGAAGTGATTGAGATTGCTCAGGCACGGGAAGCAGATATTATTTTGATGGACATTTCGCTTCCCCGCAGCATTTATGAGGGGAAGCTGGTCGATGGGATTAGACTGACCCAAATCCTCAAGGGAAACCCCTGTACTGCCAGTATTCCAGTAATTTTGGTGACGGCTCACGCGATGGCGGGCGATCGCGATAAATTCCTGGAACAAAGCGGGGCAGACGGCTATGTTTCCAAGCCACTCGTTGACTACCAGGCACTGCTGAATCAAATTATGGCACTGCTGCCAAAAGAGTGAGAACAGTAATCTGACTTCTAAAATAAGCGGAGCCAAAATCAGCCTAGCAAACTAAAGGGATACCGTACACTAGTACTATATTAGGACTATTTGGACATGAAAATAAGCGATGTCCGATCACAATAGCCAAGAGCAGTGCCAAAAGCAGTGCCAAAAGCAGTAGAGAGTAGCAGCCTGATCGAGTTAAATAATGACATCGGGATAAAATGCAGGAACTTTAATGCAGGAACTTTAGAGAATGACCAGTCAGCGAGATTTTGGGCGATCGACTCTCCTACTGCTGACAATTTCTGCGGCGGTAGCATACGTCACAACCTATATCGGGATTAGTTTCAATTCAGCCCTCTCCGCTCCCACTCAACCTTTAAGCGCACCTCTGCCGTTCTCTGAAGGCTCCTTCGTAGAAGTCAGCAGTAATCCTAGCTGCCGTCGCGTGCTCGGCAACGGTTTTCCCCTTTATGCCGAGGCTGGGCAAGCGGCAAACTATCTGCAATCAGTCCAGGCAGGACAACAGGTGGGGTTAGAAAACGGAACCAAGACAATTTTAGGTGAAGATGGCTTGCCCTATATCTATGTCTCTGTCCCCTATGGGAGCCAAAACCCTACTTTAGGATACATGCAATCCCAGGTAAAGGATGCGGCCAGCGGTGACCTGCAATCCACCCTTGCAATGTGCGCCAGTAGTAATGAATTGAACAACGGTAGCGGGAACTCCAATAATGGGGACAGTTTCAGCAGCAGCGGTCAGAGGGCAGTCAGGGCATCCTGGTAAGCAGCCCCCTTCAACCGTTTCAGAACTTTATTTTTGTTGTGCTAGTGTTCCGAAAGGAAAATTTTGTAGGTCTTCGACCCACAAAATTTAACCTCAATCAATCTTCCAGACGTTAGTGATGTTGCAGAACTAATTGTTCGCACTACTAGTATTGCAAACACTGAATTTTGCCACATGGGGGTTTGGGGGCAAAGCCCTCAGGAAGGGGTGGAACCCCTTCACCCCTTACAAAACTTTTGTTTTGCTGTGCTAGTTACCACTGGGTGGAGCGGTAAGCGATGGGCTGGCTGAGGGAGATAGGGTTGGGGCGGGAGTGGAACGAAGAAGACGCTCATAAATCTCATCAGCAGAAGATTTTTTAGATGGCTTGGGAGATTCCGGCGAAATCTTTGGCGCTGGGGGATCGGTTGGAGATAGGGAGGGACCGGGTTTTACTGGCGTTACCCGATCGGTAGGAGTAACCGGATTGGCAGGAGCAACCGGGTTAGAAGTGGCTGCATTAGAAGTGGCTGCCGGTTCAGGGACAATCGCTTTAACCTTGTCGGGAATGGCTTCAGCAGGTTTTGTGGAAGCTGGTGCAGGCGGTTCAGGGCGGCGGACGCGAGCGCGCAGTTCCTCCAGGTTGAAGTTGGATTTAACCCGATCAAGACGGGATTTAAACTGCTCAAACCAGGGCGGTTCCGCTGGTTTATCGCCCGACACTTGAGGGGCTACTTTTTCAGGGCTGGGTTTAGCTGGGGCTACTTTTTCAGGGGCTACCTTTTCTGGGCTGGGTTTAGCCGGGGACTCGCTCTTCAGGGAAGGCGGCGGGGAAGGCAGCGAGGAAGGCGGTGTGGGTGTCGTCTTCCCCGCTGGCGAGGTAGACCGGACTTTTGGCCCTGCCTGAACCGGGGACACGTCCCCAGGGGAGGGAGCGGCTGAGGGCAACAAGATTGGAGAGGGAGAGGGGCGGGGGCGATCGACCTCTCCCGCAGTTGCCTTGGGTCGTGGCTTAGCCTGTACCTGAGGTGACTTGGGCACCGACGGTACATCAGGAGCGGTCAAGACAGGCGGAACCCTCTTTGGAGGCGCAACCGTAGGCTCTAAAGTCTTGATGGGTAAAGCATCGGGTGACTCGCCTGACTTTGGTGGGGGCGCTTCTCTCCCTTCGGTTTCAGGCGCTGGACTGGGAACCGGGATCGGGCTGGGAGAAGGACGTGGGGAGGCGGCTGGTTTACGGAACCGTTCCCAAAAACTGGATGGACTGGGGCGATCGGCACTCTTCGCCTCCGGTGGGGTGGGTTGCGGTGCTTCAAGCTTGGGTTCCGCTTTTTCAGGTGGCTCCAGCCTGTCTGATGTTTTAGAAGTTACTTTCTCCTGAATCGAACTGGGAGCTTCTGTTGAAGCCGGTTGGGGCAGGGTTGGGGTGGGTGAAACTGGCTTTGGCTCAGCAGGAATTGGGCGCACCCTGGCTTTTGGAGTTGGACTCGCCTTTGTCGTGGGGGTTGAAGTGGGGGTTGAAGTGGAGGTTGAAGTGGGCGTCGGGGCCGGGCGCAATGGCGGAATACTCAGAGTCGGACTGGGAGTTGGTTCCGGCTTAATGGGGCTGGAAGTCGCTGGGGGAGTGGGAATGGGCTGTGGCTCCTGCGGCACAAAGTTGGGATCTACGATGCCCCGCGCCGCCGCTACCGCCAGATCGCCCCGCACCAGTTGGGCAAGGGTATCCTTTCCATTTGGCTCGTAGGTAATTACCCGCGCTGTATTGTTAAAAACGTTGTTGACCAGATTCCCTTTTTCATCCAAAAACTCAAGCTGAATCCAGTTTTGACCCGGTTTAAACCCTTTCAGGTAAACAGGTTGCCAGCGATCTAAAATAAAGCTCTCTCCGTTAATCGTGCAGCGAATCCGCCAATCAGCGATGTCATCCCGATCGCTTTCCCGCGCCACCAGGTGGAGGGGCGCATTCGTCAAATAAAAATCCAGCATGATTGGCTCTGCGCCATAACTTCCCTGGGGACGGCTATAGGTCAGCAGCGGCAGGGCGGGATCAGGGCGATTTTCCTGGGTTTTAGTAAAGACGTGAAAAGTGCTCTGAGCGTAGGCTCCGTCATTTTTGAAACTCTCGTGCCAGGGACGGGAGGCAAATGCCCGCAGTGTGTGGGTTCCTGGCTCAAGATCTTCAAACACTAACGGATTATTAATGTCATAGACTGCTTGATAGGTGCGATTGTCTAACAAAACATGCAGGTGCGGACCTAAACCCAACTTTTCATCTTTAAAGATGGGCAGATCTTTGACTTGGAAGCGTACACTTACCTTACTATTAGACAGAACCTCGTCTGGCTTAGGGCTAAGAATAACGATCTGGGGCTGGTAATTTTCTAGTTCTTGACCCAACTCCTGAATCGCAGAGGGAGGAGAAGTTTCTGAAACCTTGCCAGAAAAATTGGCAGAAGATTTGGTTTGCGCCGCTTTCCCCCCCTTATCCTTACGGGCTGCGATCGAACTTGCATTTC
>JBAUTA010000217.1:0-2196 GCA_049581985.1 Kovacikia sp. | reverse complement strand
GGAGAGAGGGGGTTTTGCTTAATACCAATTTAAATAGCAAACAACGCAGATTGGGGACGGGGTGCAGGGGTAGAACCCCTGGCTGGGGGCGAAGCCCACACACTCCCATCTGCAACCTTCATTTTTTTAATTGGTATAAGATATGCTTGAGCCTTTCCTTTTCGTCTCCTACTGATTTATCTGAATTCTAACAATAACGGTGTTTTCAGCTACAGTCCTTGGAGAGAGTTGTGGTCAAGAATGGAAGACTACAGCTTTTTTCAGCTGCTTGGGCTAGCCTGACTTCCTGCTTAGGATTTCTGACTTGCCAGTTTTATCTCTGAAAGGTGCTGTCCTCAACTGCTGGACGCTTGTTGGTTGGTTTTCTCGCGCAATGAAACCTCGCATTATTGTTTGCGGATTAGGACCCACGGGTTACAACATTCTCTGCTTGCTGAAACAGCAGGGGGCGGATGTGGTTGGAATTCACGACAAACCTGTAGCCGATCTGGCGGTAGACATTATTATTGGGGATGCCCGATCGGCCTCAACCCTTCTGGCTGCAGGCATCCGGGATGCTCAGGCAATCGTCCTGGCAGACAGTGAAGATGGGTTGAATCTGGCGGTGCTGATGCAGGCAAGGGTGTTGAATCCGCGCATCCGTATCGTGAATCGCTTGTTTAATACCAGCCTGGGCGATCGCCTCGACAATACCCTGCCCGACCACATCACCATGAGTGTGGCAGCGCTATCAGCACCCATTTTTGCCTTTGCTGCCCTGGGCAATGCGGCGATTGGGCAGTTGCGCCTGTTTAACCAGACCTGGCCCATTCATGAAGAACATCTCCAGGAGGGACATCCCTGGTGCGGGCGTAAGCTTAGCGATTTGTGGGATGACCGCGATCGAATGCTGATTTACTATCTACCCGTTGAAAGCGGCGTAGATTTAATTACCGCAATCACCCGCGGACTGCGCCTGCAAGTGGGTGATCGGCTAATCGTCGGCACCAAACCCAGCATGCGCCAAGCGCAGCGATCGCTGACCCGCAAGCTTGCCAAACTAGCCCTAGGGCTGAAATATCTCCGCCAGCATAGCCGTCCGCTGATTGCTGGTACTTTACTGCTACTAACCGTCATCTTCATCAGCACACTCACCTACGTATCCTCTGTATTACACGCCTCCCTAATTGATGCACTCTATTTTTCGGTGGGCATCATTACCGGAGCTGGCGCAAATGACATTGGTGTAGACCGCGCACCCGCAAGCCTCAAACTGTTTACAGTGGTGACAATGCTGGTTGGCGCTGCCATTATCGGTTTGTCCTACGCATTGCTGAACGACTTTGTTTTGGGCACCCGATTCGATCGATTTTGGGATGCGGCCCGGTTGCCTCAACGCGGACACTTTATTGTCTGTGGGCTAGGTGGGGTTGGCGTACAAATTGTTACCGATTTGTGTAGCTGTGGGCATGAAGTAGTTGTGATTGAGCAGGATCCCAACTGCCGCTTCCTGAATACCGTGCGGGCAATGAAGATTCCTGTAATTCAGGGCGATGCCAGTCTGCCCACGACGCTGGAATCTGCCCATTTCGGTCAAGCACAGGCCCTTCTAGCCGTGACTAGCAATGACACAGCTAATCTGGAAATTGCCCTTAATGCTAAGGGGCTAAATCCAAAGTCGGTCGTGATTGTGCGCTATCAGGATCCAGAGTTTGCCCACATGGCGCAAAAGGTGTTTGAATTTGAAGCCGTTTTTAGTCCGGCGGAACTAGTTGCGCCTGCCTTCGCCGCTGCCGCTTTAGGCGGACGTATTCTGGGTAACGGGATCACGGCAGATAGTCTCTGGGTAGCGCTAGCCACGGTTATTACCCCTGGACATCCTTTCTGCACAAGACAGGTGCAGGATATTGCAACCGAGGCAGACTGTGTTCCCCTGTATGTAGTGACACGCTGCCAGACGGTTCATGGCTGGGATTTGCTGGATGTTTGTTTGAGTGCCGGGGATGTTTTGTACTTAACAATGCCCGCCAGCCAGTTAGAGTTGCTGTGGCGTTCTATTCCAAGCCAGTACGTTAACCCATTGAGATGAGGTAACCAGGATGGGGAATTTCTGACCAGGAGCGCAACGCTTCCTATCGCTCTCGCCAGATTGATCAGGACACAGGATTCAAGGGGAAGTAGGGGCGTTGCCCCCGCCAGGGGTGGAACCCCCTGCAC
>JBAUTA010000216.1:0-3191 GCA_049581985.1 Kovacikia sp. | reverse complement strand
AGCCCAAATCAAATGGGCAAGAATCATCCGAAGGTTAGGAATAGCTATCCTTGATCCCGAGGTTGACATTTTTATTTCGTTTACTTCCAAGAGTCACCATTCCATGAATGATTTTGTTGCGTTAGCCCAGCACTTGTTTTCTGAGCCTATTGTGGTCAAGTTTATCACTGCGATTGTCGGCTTCTTGATCATCACGCTGCTGGTGCGGATCTTCCGCCAATCCCTATCACGTTATATTCAAGACTCTGATGCGAGCTATCGCTTTCGTAAAGTAATCACCTTCGTTGGCTATTTGGTGATTATCTTGTTCATTACGATTGTGTTTAGCGATCGCCTGGGTCAGTTAACAGTTGTCTTTGGGGTCGTGGGTGCTGGCGTTGCTTTTGCGCTCCAGGAGGTGATTGCGAGCTTTGCGGGCTGGTTCGCAATTTCCCTCGGTCAGTTCTACAAGACAGGCGACCGGGTACAGCTCGGCGGCATTATGGGCGATGTCATTGACATCGGCATTTTGCGAACCACCATCATGGAGATTGGGGCTTGGGTCAAAGCAGATCAGTACAACGGACGCATTGTCCGCGTTGCCAATAGTTTTGTCTTCAAAGAACCCGTCTATAATTACTCTGCCGATTTTCCCTTCGTCTGGGACGAAATTACGGTGCCCGTTAAGTATGGGAGCGATCATCACCTGGCTAGATCAATTCTTCAGCAGGTCGCAGAAGAGGTAGTGGGTGAATATGTTCCCAAGGCTAAGCAAGAATGGAAAAATATGGTTCGTAAGTATCTAATTGAAGATTCAAGAATTGAGCCTATGGTTACTCTGGTGACAACAGATAACTGGATGGAATTTACGCTTCGCTATGTGGTTGACTACAAATTTCGCCGGGGAAAGAAAGACCAGCTTTACACCCGCACCCTGGATGAATTCCTGAGTACAGAGGGTCGTGTTTCTTTTGCCTCAGCCACCTTTCACTTGGTTGAAACCCCTGTGTTTGATGTCAGACTGAGTAGGAGAGACAATCATAAGAAAGACCAAACTACGTAGCTTTTGAATAACGGGAGAAGCCTATAAACTGTCGATGATGGCTTTTAATTTGCTGCGCACTTGTTCCGCTACAGTTGCTAGTTGTGGATTTTCAATGGCTTGCATAGAGGCCACCGGATCTACAGCAGAGACTTCTACCTCGGATTCTGAATGTTGCTGTACGACGACATTACAAGGCAGCATCGTGCCAATTTTGTCCTCTGCTTGTAATGCTTGGTATGCCAGTGACGGATTGCACGCACCAAGGATTTTGTAGTTTCGAAAATCCACTTCCAGCTTCTTTTTCATGGTCTCTCTAACATCTATTTCCGTAAGAATGCCAAATCCTTCATGTTTCAGGGCCTCTGTCACTTTTGAAATGGCTTGATCAAAAGGAATAGGCAACACTTTGCTGAAATGATAGGTCATACGTAACACTCCATGGTTGGTGATCGGAATAATGTTCCAGAATGCTCAGCTCATTGGGATCATGTGCTGGGTTTGGCTTGCTGTTAACTCCAACTAAAACAGAAGGGATGTCCTGTTTCTATCTTATTTACAGTTTCCGTCAGATATTTTTAAGATGACAAGTCCCTAAGTCAATGTCCATTAAATTTTCTCAATCCAGAAACTCCTGTTCTGACCAGGTTTTTATATCAGTAGCTATTACTCCGTGATCCCTTTTTGTTAAGAGTTCTTGAGTTCAAGGTCTTGTGCTGAATATGCAGGCTAAACCAGATATAGAGGAGTGTTGTCCATACACGAACTCAAGCCGGAGACTTGTATGAAATACAAGCGTGTAGTGATTACCCGTATCGGCGGTCCAGAAGTTTTACAGATGGTAGAAAACGAAGTGCCTGAACCCAAGGCAGGGGAAGTCCGTGTAAAAATTCTGGCAACGGGGGCTGCACTGACGGATGTGTTGATGCGCGAAGGTTTATACCCAGGCGTGCCAAAACTGCCTTATTCCCCTGGCTATGACATCGTTGGCTGGGTAGATAAACAAGGCCCAGGGGTTTCTCTGCCAAGCTTAGGAGAGTGCGTACTTGCCCTCACCGTTACTGGAGGCTACAGCGAATTTATCTGTTTACCCGCAGCAGATTTAATCTCTGTACCCGCAGGCGTAGACCCGATCAAAGCTGTATGTTTAGTCCTGCACTATGTCACCGCAGAACAAATGTTGCATCGGGTGGCTCAGGTAAAGCCCGGTCAAAAAATTCTGATTCATGGAGCAGCAGGAGGGGTAGGGACTGCCTTACTCCAACTTGGGAAATTAGCTGGGCTAGAGATGTACGGAACTGCTTCCAAAGCCAAACATGCCCTGGTTGAGCAATTGGGAGGAATCCCGATCGATTACAAAAATGAGGACTTTGTCTCCCGTGTGCGCAACCTCACGGGAGATGGTGTGGATGTAGTCTTCGATGCTGTGGGAGGACCTCATCTGTGGAGTTCCTACAAAACTTTGCGTCCTGGGGGGAAATTAGTCAGTTATGGGGCTCATGCAGCCTTAGCGAGCAAAGGAGGCAAATTATTAAAGGCGGCTTCAGGTTTTGTCCTTTTAGGGTTATTTTATCTCATCCCTGATGGTCGAAAGACTGCTTTTTACAGCATTGAGACGTTTAAAAAGCAACATCCGAACTGGTTTCGAGAAGACCTGACCAACCTTCTTGATTTACTCGCCCATGGGCAGATTCAACCTGTGATTGCCCAGCAAATCCCCCTTGCTGAAGCAGCCCAAGCCCATGAATGGTTGGATAAAGCGGCTGTACAGGGACAGATTGTGCTGTTATGCCATGGGGAAGCACCGCGAGAAAAGACACACAGTACTGAGCGGACTGTTTACCCACCGGGAACGGCAGCTTAACAAAGATCGTTTGCAAGCATAAAAATCCCGTTTTATTTAGAGGAGATAAGATTATGTGTTCAATCTGGCATCGAACCATTCCATTGACCTTAGCGTGTATTGTTCTATCTTCAGGATCTGCTTTAGCCCAAGCGGATATCTCAAAAAACAATGTGGTCACTTTTGGGAGCAATTTGACAGTAACTGCGGAAGAGGTGATCGATAATGTGACCGCCATCGGGGGTTCCGTCACCGTTCTGGGCAACGGACAAGTGACCAAGGATGCGGTTGCCATTGGTGGAGATGTGATTTTGAAGCCTAATGCCC
>JBAUTA010000215.1:0-4726 GCA_049581985.1 Kovacikia sp. | reverse complement strand
GGGCACAGCAGCAGTCAGGCCAATCGTGCGATCGATCCTGCGCCTTTTCCTAACTACGGGTTCAATTTGATCAATTCCGGATGACTTCTAAAAATCCTGTCTAAAAATCCTGTCTGGTCTGCGAATTGTTAAACATCAGCTTCACGTTTTGTCCTTCTACCTACCCTCTCCCCCTATCACCTACTCCCTCTTCCACTAAAATGGGCCAGAGACCGTTTTGATGAGTCGCGATCGCCCATGAATTCGTTTTGGCAAACTCTTACCCTCTCTAGCCTGCCGTTTTATCACTGGCGGAGCGCTAGCCTGTTGCATCGGCTGTTGAGTCCACTGAGGCGCTGGCGCAGTAGTAGCTTCCTGTTGGAGTGGGGGGATTTGATGGGCGCTGGGTTGGTGGGCCTGGTGTTTGCGCTCGCCCCCTTCGTTTCGGACAGCAAAGATACGCTGGGGATATTGCTGATTGCCTGTGCTGGATTCTGGTTGTTGCTGACCCTATCGGATGAGGTGGAGACGGACGCTGGGCAAGCGGCAACGGGCAAGGGGCAACAGGAATCGTTGGCGGCGGTTGTCCGTCGTCTCTCGCCTGTGCCTCTGCCGCTGACAACGCCGATTCACCTGATTGTTTTGCTCTACTGGGGTATTTCAGTGGTTGCAACGGGATTGTCTCCCGTCAAGAAAGCTGCGTTGGTGGGGTTGGGAAAGCTGTCGCTTTACCTGATTTTGTTTGCGTTAATGGCGCGGGTATTGCGATCGCCCCGGGTTCGTTCCCTGGTGATTGCGATCTACTTGTTGGCAGCGCTGGTGGTGAGTGTCTACGGCTTACAACAATGGTTTTCTGGAACGGCTGCCCTGGCAACCTGGGTCGATCCGGAGTCCCCACTGTCAAAAACCACCCGGGTTTATAGCTATTTAGGGAACCCCAACCTGCTGGCTGCCTATCTGGTACCCGCTGTTACCTTTAGCATTGCAGCGATTTTTGTGTGGCGACGCTGGCTACCCAAACTGCTGGCACTGACGATGGCGATCGTGAATAGTACTTGCCTGGTCCTGACCTTCAGCCGGGGAGGGTGGATTGGCATGGTGATTGCTGTGCTGGCGTTGGCGATTCTGTTAGTGCAGTGGTGGAATGTTTCTCTGCCAAAATTCTGGCGCATCTGGTCTGTGCCCATCGCCATGGGAACGGTGGTAGGCGTCTTAATTCTGGCGGTTTTAGTGTTGCCTCCCCTGCGCGATCGCGTCAGCAGTATATTCCTGGGTCGGGGAGACAGTAGCAATAATTTCCGCATGAACGTCTGGTATGCGGTGATTAATATGATTAAGGCCAAACCGATTCTGGGGATTGGGCCTGGGAATGTAGCATTTAACCAGATCTACCCAATTTATCAGCGCCCCCGGTTTTCCGCCCTCAGTGCCTACTCCATTGTGCTAGAGGTTGCTGTAGAAACGGGGATCATTGGTCTAACCTGCTTCTTGTGGTTGCTGGTAACGACGTTTAATTTGGGCTGGACGCAGTTTCAGAAGTTACGGCAAATGCGGAGTCGGGAAGGTTTCTGGCTGATGGCGGCGATCGCAACCCTATTGGGAATGCTCAGTCACGGCATGTTTGATACCGTGCTTTATCGTCCCCAGGTCAATACTCTCTGGTGGCTGATGTTTGCTCTGATTGCCAGCTATTACAGCCAGTCAGTTGAAGACAGAACCGATCCAGCGATTGATTCCGTAGACTCCGTTGGGTAAGCCTGGGGTTCTATCCCAGCCTTAGACGGACAAGGTGGTAGGCCATCAAAGGAGACGGAGATCCGGTTGGAAAAGAGCCAAGCCCAATGCACCTAAGGGGGTGAATCTGGAATGGAAGCCAGGTTGCTGATCACGGCCCCAGACTCGAAACGCAAGCCAGAGTTTCGTTTGGAAGGGGCTTGGGAGTGGGGGACACCGTAGACTTTTATAGAAGAAGGGGATGGGGAATGGGGCAGTTCAAGCTGGGTCAGGGTTTCACCAACTTTTGCGTAAAGGATAGCAGTTGGGGCGGGGGATATAACAGGGATGTAACAAAGAGGGCAATTAAGCGTCCTCTTCTTCCTTGATTGCCTCGCGCCTGGGCGGCAAGGTTGTGTGAATTGGGCTTGTGGAATTCACCGGGGCCTTGCTGGTTTGGGTGGCAACCGCAACTTGAGCATTGTTGACTGATTGGGCAGATTGGAGCGCCTCTGCTACCGGATGATACAAAACAGTCAAGAGACAAGAGCAGCCTGCCAAGAGCAGCAAATCCAGATCCCTGCTGACCAATTTCAGGGTGCGGGAATTTTGAGGACGAGTTGCTTTAGCTCGATTGGGGCGTCTACGTAGCATGGATTCTCTTTACTCCTGATCAAAAAATGGGGCAGAGGATATACGGGGGATTTGGCCTGGAAATTTGTCAGCCTGGCAGGGAAGTCCTGGTCATGATGGAAAGCTAGACCGGATATACCCGCTTTCAGCTTACCCAGTATACCCAGGTGGATAGAAAATGTGGCATGGAGGGAGGGGGAGTTGGGAGAGGGGAGAGGGAGAGGGGAGGGGGAAATTGGAGAACTCTATGTACTCTGAGTTTCGTAACTTATTCCTACTACCTATTGCCTGCTGTCTACTGCCTCTGACTAGCGCAGTAGAATTAGAGTTCCCAACTTCGATCGCAGCTTAAGAGTTTTGCGGGCATAACACAAAGGGATACATTAGCTGCAATTATGGTTAAACATGTGACAGTCACCGATTTTGGTTGGAAGCGATAACGGCTTGTATGCGAAAAAAAGCCGTCCCTGCCAATATTCGGCATCTATGCTAAGAGGTCTAGAGAGAAATGTCGGAGAACTTGAGAAGCCAGGCCGTGACCCAGGGGGTTCAACGCTCACCTAACCGTGCCATGCTACGGGCGGTTGGGTTTAAGGATGAGGATTTTACAAAACCGATCGTGGGTGTCGCCAGCGGGCATAGCACCATTACCCCTTGCAACATGGGTATTGAGCCGCTGGCAAAACGGGCAGAGGTGGGGATTCGTGCTGCTGGTGGGATGCCTCAACTGTTTGGCACGATTACCATCAGCGATGGGATTTCGATGGGGACTGAGGGGATGAAGTATTCCCTCGTCTCACGGGAAGTCATTGCCGATTCAATTGAAACCGCCTGCATGGGGCAGAGCATGGATGGCGTCATTACGATCGGCGGCTGTGACAAAAACATGCCGGGGGCCATGATTGCGATCGCCCGGATGAATATTCCTGCCATTTTTGTGTATGGCGGCACCATCAAACCAGGGCATCTAAACGGACAGGATTTAACGGTTGTCAGCTCGTTTGAAGCCGTAGGGCAATATAGCGCTGGAAAAATCTCCCATGAGCAAATGATCGAGGTGGAGCGTCATGCCTGTCCGGGGGCGGGTTCCTGTGGTGGCATGTATACGGCGAACACCATGTCCTCTGCCTTTGAAGCCATGGGCATGAGTCTGATGTATTCCTCCACAATGGCAGCGGAGGATGGGGAGAAGGCGGACAGTACGGAAAAGTCGGCTGTAGTTTTGCTAGACGCGATTCGGAATCAACGCCTACCGCGCCAGGTCATCACCCGCCAGTCGATCGAGAATGCGATTTCGGTGATTATGGCGATCGGCGGTTCGACCAATGCTGTCCTGCACTTCCTGGCGATCGCCCATGCGGCTGGAGTTGAACTCAAGCTGGATGATTTTGAAACGATTCGCGCCCGAGTTCCCGTGCTTTGTGACCTCAAACCCTCTGGTCGTTATGTGGCGACGGACCTGCATAAAGCGGGCGGCATTCCCCAGGTGATGAAGATGTTGCTGGCCCACGGCCTACTCCACGGGTATGCCCTCACCATTACCGGCCAAACCGTGGCCGAACTGCTGCAAGACATTCCCGCCGAACCCCGCTCCGACCAGGATGTGATCCGTCCCTGGGATAACCCAATGTATGCCCAGGGGCACCTGGCAATTCTCAAGGGCAACCTGGCAACGGAAGGGGCTGTGGCCAAGATTACGGGGGTCAAAAAGCCCCAAATCACTGGCCCGGCCCGCGTGTTTGAGTCCGAAGAAGCCTGTCTGGCGGCAGTTCTGGCGGGCAAGATTCAGGCGGGGGATATCCTGGTGGTTCGCTATGAGGGCCCCAAGGGTGGCCCTGGTATGCGCGAAATGCTGGCTCCCACCTCGGCAATTATTGGGGCTGGTTTGGGGGATGCGGTTGGGTTAATTACCGATGGGCGTTTTTCGGGCGGCACCTATGGCATGGTGGTGGGGCACGTTGCACCGGAGGCTTATGTGGGAGGAACGATCGCCCTGATCCAGGAAAACGACTCGATCACGATCGATGCCCATAACCGTCTGCTGCAATTGAATGTGCCCGCTGCGGAACTGGAGCAACGCCGTGCCCAGTGGCAACCGCCCAAACCCCGCTATACCGCAGGGGTGCTGGCGAAGTATGCCAAGCTGGTGTCCTCAAGCAGTCTGGGGGCCGTCACGGACTTAGACCTGTTTGAGTGATCAGTCGTTAGGGTTGCATCATAAATTTTGCACCCTGGGGGAGTGGACTCAAGACCTCGGAGGTCTTGGGCTACCTTGCATACACAGGGCTGGAACAGGGGCAACAGACTGGGCTTGCAACCCTCAGGGAAGTATCCCCCACTCCCTCACTCCCTCACTCCCTCACTCCCTCGCTCCCCCCCTCCCCCACTCCCTCTCCCTCAC
>JBAUTA010000214.1:0-1508 GCA_049581985.1 Kovacikia sp. | reverse complement strand
CTTCAGCGCAAGTTAGCCTAGAATTGCGAATTAAATAAACCCAGCGATTGAAATCGCGGCTACAAGAACAAAACCTGCCTACGCAGGTTGAAATACGTTCTTAGTCCGCGTCGGCGGACTTCGTTCTTCTAGGCGCGGTTTCAACCGCCAGCTAAAAGCTGGATGTTATTTAATTCATGATTCTTAGAATCGCGAATCCAAATGTTGTTCGGCTGCTTAAGTTTTCTGCTAAGGCATAAATGAATGTCATCAGTGAGCGAAAAAGAACGGGCTTTTTTAGCTATTCGAGAAGCGATTTTTGCAGGTGCTAAAGCGTTTTTGTCTGCCTTCAAACGAGACTGGGCAGGAGAGGAGATGTTTGGCTTTCTGCTAGTAGCTGTTTGGGAAGGATATTGTGTAGAGGCAGTTGCTGGGACAGAAGAAGGATTATTAAGGGGCGTTCATGAGTATGCCGAGCGCAAAGGAAAGCGTGATGATGATGAATATATCCAAGCTGAGTACATTAAATCTAGGTGGGATGGCTACGAAGATGGGTGGTATGAAAATCTTGACGATGCATTTTTTGGTCAAGCCAACCAGTTAATTTCCGAGGCTCATGATTCAGGCTTAATGGAGATGGGGGATCAGCAGTTACAGCAGATTTGTATTGAAGCGTTTAAAGCGCTTGATTCTGATCATGTATTCGGGGTTGGCGAAGCTCGTGAAAAGATTACGATCGGAGTGAGTGATGTTGGGGGCGACCATGCTCAAGAGGATTTTTTAAGTTGGGCGGAGCCAGTAAATCCTCCTGTTGTGATGGAGCGTTTACGACATGATTTGCAAAAGGCCAATGAATTGTTCCAAGCCGAGTCTGCGTTAAGGCGTAAAGCTCGCGAAGCCAACAACCCAGACCGACCGGACTCACAAGATTGATCTCTAGTAGGTATAGAGTAGCTTCGAGCCGCTTATCCGAAACGATGAATGTCATCCTATGGCGTTGGCAAGCAATCTGCTCTTTGCAAGCTATATCAACAGCCAATCGAACAAATCTTTGACGGTTAGATTTAACCCTTTGGCAAAAGATGGTACTGGGATGAGTTCATCTGGCTCATCAAACACTTCAACTTCTTGCTTAGGACGGTAAACAAAGATCGTTTTTTCAGCTGGATCAATCAACCATCCAAGTTGAGCGCCGTGTTTAAGGCAATGCAGAATATTTTTGGTGACCTTTGTGTGACTTTGGTCTGGGGACAGAATTTCAATCGTCCAATCGGGTGCAAGCAGAAATGCATTGGCGATTTCTCCCGTTTCATCCTGTGGGATTCGGTGCCAGACAAAGACTGCGATGTCAGGTACGATTGAGCGGTTCCCAAACGTACACCTCAATTCTGGAAAAGCGCAAGCCATTTTTTGAGGTTTGACAACCCCATTAATGGCGGGTACAAATTCCCCTTGAATCCGGCTATGTTTCCCTTGCGGCATGGGTTTTTGAATGATTTGACCATCAATATATTCACTAGCAGGTTTGG
>JBAUTA010000213.1:0-2951 GCA_049581985.1 Kovacikia sp. | reverse complement strand
CCCCCACACCCCCATCTGCAACCTTCATTTTTTAAATTGGTATGACATGGTTTAGACCTCTGAAGACTATTGCAAGTTGTATGATTGAATTAGATATAGTTTCAAATTCAACTATTAAAGTTATAGCACAGATAGTTGTAATTGCAATCAATTGGATGAATCTTTTTTATGATGGTGTAATGGCTGGTGCAATGGCAGCTACTTTTAGGGGAGGCGATGGATGGGGGCTAAATTAGACGAAACTCACAGCACTGTCTGGAAGCTATTTCTGACGACTCATGTGCTGGTGCTTGAATTAATTGAGCAGGATCTGGCGGCAGCAGGATTGCCGCCCTTGAGTTGGTATGGGGTGCTCTGGGTGTTGGAACAGGCACCCGATCATAAAAAACGGCTGCATGAACTGGCTCAGGAGGTGTTGCTGAGTCGGAGTAACGTCACCCGTCTGCTCGATCGACTGGAAGCGGAGGGGTTGTTAAGTCGGGAGCGCTGTCCCAGCGATCGCCGGGGTGCCTTTGCCCGCATTACGGATGCAGGGTTAGAAATGCGGCAACGGATGTGGGTGGTTTATTCCCAATCGATTGGCAAGTACTTCACTAACCAGCTTAGGGATGAAGAGTTCGGGGTCCTCAAAACAGTACTTGAACGAGTCCTGGCAGGGCTGAAGCAGGAGTAAAGCGGCGGCTGATAGAGGTTTGTTTTGCCCCTAAGACTTTTTCAGAATCCAAAAGGGAACTTTTTGGGTGACCTCCAGACTGGCTCCCTGGATCCATTTCTGAGTAAACAGGTAATCTTTTTTTTGCCACAGGGGAATGAAGGGGATATCCTGAACCAGGAGGGTTTGCAGTTCCATAAAGAGTTGCTTACGGACGACCGGATTTTGTTCTTTACGACTTTGCTCAATCAGTTGGTTGGCCCGATCGCTGTAGTAAAATGACCCCCAAAGCTGACTTGAACCTTCTTCGCAGCCTTTTTGGGGAGAACCTTTTGTACAGCGCATGAAGGGCTCAATGTAGTTGTCGGGATCAAAGAAATCCGGGGTCCAATCTAGCAAAATTGTGGGATAGGTTCCCTTATCAAGATATTTGTAGGCCGTGGTAGTCTCCACACTTTTCAGGTCAAACTGCATTAATCCATTCAATTTTTTACGGGCGATCGCCTTTAGGGTTACAGCCGCAAGTTGATCAGTCACCACATTTGAGCGATACCAGAACTCAATGACCAGGGGATTGGACTGGGAGTAACCTGCCTTAGTCAATAGTTCGGTTGCTTTCGCAGCATTGCTGTCGCCATACAGTTCCTTAAAGACAGGTTCCTGAACATCCAGCGTGGGTGGAATCAGGCTGTAAAGGGGGTCGATCTGTCCCTGAAAAATCCGGTCTTGCATCAGGGGACGATCGAGGATGGCCGCGATCGCCTGCCGCACTTCTATTTTGTCCAGCGGTGGAGACTTGAGATTCAGCGTCAATACATCAATGCCGCTTCCAGGTTTATCAATAATTTGCCAACCCGCGGCGCTTCTATCCTGCTGAAGTTTGGCAACGTGTTCCGTTGCAAGGCTTTGGTAGGCAAAATCTACAACTCCAGTTCGAAATGCATTGTAGAGATTGGACGAACTGGAAAAAATCTGGATATCTATCCCCTGGTTAGCCGGTTTTTTCCCCCAGTACTGCTTGAAGACATCCAGTTGTATCTGGTCGGTGCCAACCCTCACCAGCTTATAGGGCCCCGTGCCCACAAATTCCTGAGGTTTAAATGCCCCTTCCTTCATTTCGTAGGCTTTGGGAGAAATCGCACAGGCCCCGGAAAATGCCAGCAGGGAAGGAAAGGCTGCAAAGGGTTTGTTCAGTTTAATCGTTAACTCGTACTCGCCAGAGGGTTCCACGGATGCAACCGGATCCGAAAGTAAGAATGAAGGTTTCCCGCCATTTTTCATGAAGCGATTCAGCGAGAACGCCATTGCCCTGGCATTAAAGGGAGTGCCATCATGAAAGACAACCCCCCGCCGCAGGGGAATGGTATAAGTCAACCCATCGGCACTGACTTTGGGGAAAGCGGTTGCCAACTGAGGTTCCAGATCGTTAGTGCCCAGCTTGTAGGTATAGAGACGATCGCCCAGATTATAAAGTAATGTGCCTGTGAAAGTGGCATAGGCATCCGCCGGGTCGAGGGTATTACTCGATGAAGTGGTGCCCAGAACAATCCGATTTCCTTCCCTCCCAGGCTGGTTCACTGCATTAGGGGTGGAGCGGTTGCAGCTAATCGCCAGCAATAGGCAGAGACAGAATAGCCCCAGGACTTGTATGGTGGAACGGCGGATGGAGGTGGGCCAAGGCATGGGGATCGTCCAACGAATGGAAATGATAGAGCTGATGCCAATTTAAAGAATAAGATTCTTTAAAGAATAAGATTTACAGATGGGGGTGTCGGGGCTTCGCCCCAGCCAAAAGTTACAGGGGTGGAACCCGGTTCCATCTGCTATGGTTACTTTTCATGGTTGCTTGTCAAATTGCTCTGAAAATACCTTTTCATCCTTTGGGGTGCTGACAAGTCAGCATGGACGATTGGTATGAAATGCTAACTCCTACGACGGTTTAAGTCAATTTTGGCCCGCAGCTCGTCCTTAATTCGATTCAGGATGGAGTCTTCATCTAATGATGCCAGAATACGGGTCACAACGGCCTTAGGTCCATCCGGCCCCCAGGATGCGTCGTTTGCTAAATAGGCTTTGGTCACCTGGCCGATGCCGTAGGAGGAAACCCCTGCAACGCCCGCCTGCGTCAGGGCGACGGAGGCATAGGCCGCTAGAGAAGCGCCGCCTGTTGCGGGGGCAGATAGCCCCAATAAGCCTTTGAGGGAACTTAACCCCAGGTTTGCCAGCAGTTCACTGGCGGTGATGCCACCCATGGCCAGCCCAATCTTTTGCAGCAACCCGACTGCTCCCTGGCGGGTCA